>CAMLME010000120.1 GCA_946481235.1 uncultured Methylobacillus sp.
GGAACTCGAACTTGGCGATGGCCCAGGCGGCGGCGATGCCGAACACCAGGTTGGCGGGTACGGCGATCACGGTAGCAATCAACGTCAACTTGATCGCCGACAGCGCATCCGGGTCGACGAGCGAGGCCCAGTAAACTTCAAGGCCTTTGCGCAGGGCTTCGGTAAAAATCGCCGCCAGTGGCACGAACAGGAATAAACCGAGCCAGCCAAGGGCGACGGAAATCAGCAGCCAGCGTACCCAGGCCGGCTCCTGCGTGGCACGCGAGACCTTGCTGGGCGAGGCGCTTAAGGGGTGGGTGAGCACTGCGGACATTACGCGGTTTTCCTTCCATGACGGCGGGCTATCCACCACTGCAAACCGTTGATGGCAAGTAGCAGAGCGAACGAAATCACCAGCATGACCACCGCAATGGCCGTTGCCCCGGCATAGTCGTACTGCTCCAGCTTGGTGATGATGAGTAACGGCGAAATTTCCGAAATCAGCGGCATGTTGCCGGCAATGAAAATTACCGAGCCGTATTCGCCCACGGCACGAGCGAAGGCCAGCGCAAAGCCGGTAATCAATGCCGGCCACAGCGCGGGCATAAGCACCTTGGCAAAGGTCTGCCAGCGAGTGGCGCCGAGGCAGGCGGCGGCTTCCTCGACTTCGGCTTCCAGGTCTTCCAGCACCGGCTGCACCGTGCGCACTACGAATGGAAGTCCGATGAAAGTGAGTGCTACTACTACGCCCAACGGCGAGAACGCGACTTTTACGCCCAGCGGTTCCAGCCATTGGCCGATCCAGCCGTTGGGCGCGTAAATCGCCGTCAGCGCGATGCCGGCGACGGCCGTGGGCAACGCGAAAGGCAGGTCGACAAACGCATCCACCAGCCGCTTTCCGGGAAAGGTGTAGCGCACCAGCACCCATGCGGTGAGCAGCCCGAATGCGGTGTTCAGCAAGGCGCCAATGGCCGCCGCGCCGAAAGAAAGGCGATAGGAGGCTAGTGCACGCGGCGTGGTGACCACAGTCCAGAATTCGCTCCAACCCAACTCTGCCGTCTTGATAAAGGTGGCGGAAAGAGGAATCAGCACGATCAGGCTGAGATATAGAATGGTGAATCCCAGCGCCAGCCCGAAGCCAGGCAAAACGCTATGGGATTTCCAGGAACGCAATACAGCCATGAGTTGTCATCTAAAGTGAACGATGACGCATGATAGCGAGGGCGGTTAATCCTTAAAAATAATATATTCGAATTAAATTATTCGATTTTGTTATTAGGCGCCGCTTCAATCAAAAACGCACAAGCATTCCATGACGACAAGAAAAAACAGCCGAGAGCTACTACCCGCAAATCCGGTTCCAACCCCCAGCAGTAATCTACTCGCCCTTATGCTGGCGGGCTTGGCAATGCTCGGGCCGTTCTCCATAGATACCTATTTGCCGGCGTTTCCGGACATTCAGAAATCGCTGGGTGCCGATCTGATCGCTGTGCAGCAGACGTTGACAGCCTACATGCTGGCGTTCGCGATCATGATCCTGTGGCATGGCGCGCTGTCCGATGCCTTCGGCCGTCGCAACATCGTGCTGGTGGCCCTGGCCGTGTTTGCGGTCGCCACCTTGGGCTGCGCGGCTTCGCACAGCATCGAATACCTGTGGGCGTTTCGTGTGCTGCAAGGGGTGTCGGCCGGTGCGGGCATGGTGATCGGACGCGCGATTATCCGCGATCTTTATGAGGACGCCGCTGCCGCGCGCTTGCTTTCGCTGGTGACGATGATCTTCTCCATCGCCCCCGCCATCGCACCCATCATGGGCGGCTGGATCGTCAAGTACTCCAACTGGCGGGCCATCTTCCTGTCGCTGTTTGTGTATACCGTGCTGCTGCTCTACTACTGCTACAAGCGCTTGCCGGAGACCTTGCCAAAAAGCCGCCGCACGCCGTTCAACCCGACATTTCTCGCCAACAGCTACAAGCAGATTTTCAAATCGCCCGCCTTCCAGTTGAAAGCCGGTGCGATTGCATTCAATTTTGCCGGATTGTTCCTGTACGTCGCGGCGGCACCGGTGTTTATCACCCAGCACCTGGGCCTTGGCCCGGATCAGTTCGCCTGGCAATTTGTCCCGGCGGTGGGAGGCATATTCCTCGGCGCACTCATGGCCAACCGTTTCGCTGGTCGCATTTCCATTCCGGTGATCATGACCCTCGGCTACGTCTTTCTGATCGGCGCCTCTGCTGCCAATGTGCTCTATCACCTTTATTTCCCGCCGGCCCTGCCGTGGTCGGTGCTGCCCTTATTCTTTTATACATTGGGAATGTCGCTGGTCGCGCCAGTACTTACATTGCTGGTTATGGACCTGTTCCCGCATATCCGTGGCACGGTTGCCTCCTGCCAATCCTTTACCCAAACCATGTTGAGCGCTGGAGTTGCCGGGCTGGCTGCGCCATTTCTGGTGCATTCCGTTCTTTGGCTGGCTGCTGGGCAACTCGCCTGCGCGGTGATCGGGCTGGCGTTATGGCTGGGCGGGAGGTATTACCACTATGCACGTATGGTGCCGGCGAAGGACATCAACGCTTGGGAAGCGATCGAATAGCAACCTGACCGAAAAAGGGCGCTGGCGTGCCTGCGCCCTATATTGCACCCATCAACACTAGTATGAGCAGGATGATTACCACCAGGCCCAAACCCCCGCTGGGTCCATAGCCCCAGCTCTTGCTGTGCGGCCAGCTAGGGAAAACGCCGATCAACAACAGAATCAGAACGATCAAAAGTATGGTTCCAAGGCTCATGGTGTTCTCCTTAAGGTAGATGAATGGTCATCTTGGTCAAGACTACGGCTATTCCCTCTTCATTGTCCGTCTGCTACCGCACATAGCCGATGTATTGCCTGGCATAAAAAAGGGCGCTGGCGCGCCCAAGGGAGGAGATGAAGCAATTTATGCAATAACCGCGGGAGGCTCGGCTGCCTGACTTTGTCGCCATTCGCTCGCCGCTGCAGGCCTGCCTAGCAGATAGCCCTGTAATAGTGTCCCGCCAGCATCCAGCGCGATCTTGTGTTGGGTTTCGTTTTCGATGCCCTCGACGACGGCTCGGGCTCCCAGTTCCTGGATGATTTCGATGAGCTTGGGCAGCATGCGGCGCACTTTGGGGTTATGTTCGGCCTCGTGGATGATGCTGAGGTCGAGCTTGACGTAATCGGGCGAGAGTTTCCACAGGCGATCCAGATTGGAGTGCTTGATGCCAAAGTCATCGACGGCGATGTGGTAGCCGCGATCGCGGTAGTTGTCGATGGCTTCACCCAATTGCTTGTCGGCGTCGATGGCGCTTTCCAGAATTTCAATTACGACTTTGTGCGTGGGTACCGAGTGGGCATGCAGGATGCGCTCGAACACCTTGCCGTGGGCGTTTACGCTGACCAGAAGTTTGGGGTGCACGTTAAGAAACAACAGGCCGCGAGTGTCGGGAAGATGCAGGTAGTTAAGTGCATGCAGCGTTCGGGCAATACGGTCGAACTTGACCAGGCGCCCCTGGTTGTCGGCAAAACCGAAGGCGAAGGCCGGGGTTAACGGATCGGACGGACCGATGGAGGGGCGCAGCAAAGCTTCGTATCCCAGCGGTTTAGCCAGAATAGTGCTGAAAATCGGCTGAAAGGCGCTGCGCAATTGCAGGCCGATGAATTTGCTGACGAGTTCATCTCCCTCGGATTCCAGACCGAACTCGTCAAGATCGAGATAGAGCGCTTCGTGCAACTCGGCTTTTAGTGTTTCGATGATGTATGGCATGCTGAAATCCTTACTTATTCAAAATTCTGTGCAGGTACTGTAGTCCGGCAGAAAAATCATGTAAAAGAATATTGATGTATATATAAATAATAAAAAGTAATATGCGGGGCTGGGTTCTAAAGTTGACACTACCCGAGGCTGGCTCTAAATTACGGCTCATCCCACAACTGACCTGATGCGGTAGCGACCGGTGCGTCTTCAAGGCCATTGGTCTTTATTATTTTCCGCATCAAGGTAATCGGAGAAGAACAATGAACATCTATCAAGACAACTCCCTGTCCATCGGCCGCACGCCGCTGGTGAAGCTGAACCGCATTACCGATGGCGCCCCTGCAACCATTCTCGCCAAGATCGAGGGCCGGAATCCCGCGTACTCCGTGAAGTGCCGTATCGGCGCGGCGATGGTGTGGGATGCCGAAAAACGCGGGCTATTGGGGCCGGGTAAAGAGCTTGTGGAGCCGACCAGCGGCAATACCGGCATCGCGCTGGCGTTCGTGGCGGCCGCCAAGGGTATACCGCTGACGCTGACGATGCCGGATACGATGAGCGTCGAACGGCGCAAGTTGTTGGCTGCATATGGTGCGAAGCTGGTATTGACGGAAGGTGCCAAGGGCATGAAAGGCGCCATCGCGAAGGCGGAGGAGATCGTAGCCTCCGACCCTAACCGCTATGTGTTGTTGCAGCAGTTCAAGAACCCCGCCAACCCCTTGATCCATGAACAGACCACCGGACCGGAGATCTGGGAGGACACCGGTGGCAATATCGACATCTTCGTCTCCGGCGTTGGCACGGGCGGCACGATCACCGGCGTCGCCCGCTACATCAAGCGTACGCAGAACAAGCCGCTGCTGACCGTTGCCGTCGAGCCTGCAGCCAGTCCGGTGCTCACCCAGACACGCGCCGGAGAGGAACTGAAGCCGTCGCCTCACAAGATTCAGGGTATAGGCGCCGGTTTCGTGCCGGATGTGCTGGATCTCTCGCTGGTGGATGCAGTCGAGCAGGTAAGCAATGAAGACGCCGTGCTCTATGCGCGCCGTCTGGCGCAGGAAGAGGGCATTCTTTCCGGCATTTCATGCGGCGCAGCGGTGGCGGCCGCAGTTCGCATCGCCAATCGCCCGGAACACGCCGGAAAAACCATCGTCGTCATCCTCCCGGATTCCGGCGAGCGTTATCTCAGCTCCATACTCTTCGAGGGCATGTTCGATGCCCAAGGCTTGTCGGTTTAATTAGTTGCCAATGAAAAACGGCGCTGCCGAAAGATGGCAGCGCCGTAATCTCAAGCGATCGTCAGGTTGATTATCGCGCGCCGTAGATCTGATCGAACACGCCGCCGTCCGAGAAATGCGTCTTCTGCGCCTTGGCCCAGCCGCCGAACACGGTGTCGATGGTGATCAGGCTGACCTTGGGAAACTGCGCTTCGTACTTCTTCGCCACGGATTCCAGCGTTGGGCGGTAATAATTTTTCGCCGCAATTTCCTGACCTTCCTCGCTATAAAGGTATTGCAGATACGCTTCGGCTACTTTGCGGGTCCTGTGACGGTCCACTACCTTATCCACCACCGTTACCGGCGGTTCGGCCAGGATGGAGAGTGAGGGCACGATGATCTCCACCTTGTCCGGACCCAGCTCCTTCTTGGCGAGGAACGCCTCGTTCTCCCACGCCAGCAGTACGTCACCAATGCCGCGTTCGACAAAGGTCGTGGTGGAACCACGTGCGCCGGAATCCAGCACCGGCACGTTCTTGAACAGCTTGCCCACGAACTCCTTGGCCTTGGCTTCATCGTTGTTGTTCTGCTTCAGCGCATAGGCCCAGGCTGCCAGGTAGTTCCAGCGCGCGCCGCCCGAGGTCTTGGGGTTGGGCGTAATGACCGAAATACCCGGCTTCACCAGGTCGTTCCAGTCCCTGATCTTCTTCGGGTTGCCTTTGCGCACCAGGAACACGATGGTCGAGGTGTAGGGCGAGCTGTTGTGCTG
>CAMLME010000121.1 GCA_946481235.1 uncultured Methylobacillus sp.
CACCTCGCCAATGCCCTCTATCTCGTCGACCGGGCGTTCAAGGGGCAGGATAATGAAACGTCCGACCCGTCGCAGCTTGCACAGACGACAACGTCAGATTGAACTTTCCTTTTGAAACTGCAGTCCAGTATGTGCAAGTTTGCTAATATACAAGAACAGCGATCAGGAGAACGTTATGCGCATCACACGGGGTTACACACAGTTCATTGCACTCATCAGCCTTGGCCTGGCTTATAGCGGAAACGCGCTGGCCGAAGCATCGGATCAGTTATGGCCAGCGCTCAAGGAAAGCTTCTTCGCCGGGAAAACCATCGAACCGGCATCGTTCATCAAGCTGGAAGGCCCCAAGCGTGCTGAAAGCGGCGCCCAAGTGCCGATCACCTTGACGATAGACAAAAACCTCGGCGAGCAGGATGCCATCAAGAAGGTCTACGTCATCGTCGATGCCAACCCGATTCCCTTGGCAGCGATTTACCACTTCACTGAACTGAGCGGCAAGCCGCAAATCTCCACCCGCATCCGCATGGAAACCGACTCCTACATTCATGCTGTGGGTGAAACGGCGGACGGCAAGCTATATATGACGGCCATTGCCATCCGCGCGGCCGGTGGCTGCGGCGGGCTGGTCGATGGCGACGATACCGCGATTCGTGCTGCTGCAGGCAAGATCAAGATGAACGTGGAAGCACCGGTGAAATTTGGCGAACCCACAGCCGCAACGTTCCACATCAAGCACCCGATGTTCACAGGCTTGCAGCGCGACCTGGTTTCAGGCGGCTACAAACCGGCTTTCTATATCCAGAAAGTCGCTTTCACCCATAACAGCAAGCCGGTGATGCACGCCGACTTTGCGGTTGGCGTTTCGGAAGATCCTTACCTGCGCTTTAGCTACTTGCCGGATAGCCCCGGTAGCCTGGAAGTGAAAGTAGATGACAATGAAGGAAAATCCTTTACTCAGGCAGTTGAGGTCAAAGGCTGATCTCGGGAACGGCAATAAAAAAGGGCGCTCCAGGCGCCCTTTCATTTTGAGCTCACTCAGCCACGCAAGGACATCCGCTTCATCACATCGTCTTTATCCACCACCTTGTGCTTTATGGCTGCGGCCACATGCAGCACAATAACAATGATCAGCAGCCATGCGGTGATTTCGTGTACTTCCGTAAAGATTTCACGCAGTTCCGGGTCATCCAGTCCTTTGACCAGAGGTATGCCGAACCACATGATGCCCCACTTGCTGAAAATCGACATCACGAAACCGCTGATCGGCATCACCAGCATCAATACATACAATGTCTTGTGCCCAGCATCGGCAAGCTTCTTTTCCCAGGCCTGCATGGTATCCGGGAAGGCCGGCGCCACATGCGTAAATCGCCAGAAAACCCGAAACAGGATAATGGCCAGCAAGGTAATACCTATGGATTTATGCAGATTGAAATAAAAGGTACGCACCGACACGGGTTCGGGAAGCGTCATGGTATAGATGCCCAGGTTGAACAAATCGAAAGCGGCGGTTTTAGGGGCATCCTTGGGAAGCTCGTGCATCCAGAAGCCAAGCGCCAGCATCGCGATAATCAGCAGAGCGATCAGCCAATGCAGGATAATTGCTGTTTTCGTATAGCGTTCTACGGTATCGTTCATCAAATCCAGCCTGTCGTCGGTTAAATAATCTCCAGCATTTAAACCTGGAGCCCTGCCGAAATATACACTTTTTTGCCGGCATCATCATCGGCAATGCCACTTGGTCTATAAGCTTCGCAGAACCGTGCCAGTACCCGACAGTCCAACCGGAAATGGCATAATGGCCCTGATCTGGCAATGCACTTTCAGGCTTCAAAAAGAGGAAAAAGTTTCATGCATAAAGCGTTGATGTTATTCATCGGGATATTCGCTTGCTTCGCTGCGCAGGCCGCGCCCTTGCCCATGGAGGAGGTGACATCCGGCGTTTACGTGCACCATGGCGTGCATGAAGACCTTGATCACGGTTATCACGGCGACATCTGCAACATCGGTTTCATTGTCGGCGAAAAAGGCGTCGCCATCATCGACAGCGGCGGCAGCCTGGCCATTGGACAGCAACTCAAGGAAGCCGTACGCAAAATCACGCCATTGCCCATCCTGTATGTCATCAATACCCATGTGCATCCCGATCATATTTTCGGCAATGCAGCCTTTCTTGCAGACAAACCGGTGTATGTAGGCCATGCCAATCTCGCAAAAGCCATGGAATTACGCAAGGACGCCTACCTTCGCAATAATGCGGCCTGGCTGGGAGATGCCGCAGCAGGCAGTGAAATCGTCAAACCGACGCAGGAAGTCTCTACGTCACTGGAGCTCGATCTGGGCGGGCGCATCCTGCTGTTGAACGCCTATCCGACAGCTCATACGAATACCGATCTTACCGTGCTCGACCACAACACATCGACGCTATGGAGCGGAGATCTGCTGTTCGTCGAACGCACACCCTCGATTGATGGCGATATCAAGGGCTGGCTCAGCGTGATCGAGAAATTGCGTACCGTCTCCCCATTGCACGTCATCCCCGGGCATGGTCCCGTCGTGACCGACTGGAACCTTGCCCTGAGTAATGAACAGCGCTATCTGGAGACGCTGCTTGCAGACATTCGCAGCAGTATCAAGAATGGCGAAACCATGGAGCAAGCAATGGATTCGGCTGCTGCTGCCGAAAAGGAAAACTGGATATTATTCGATATCGTCAATCGCCGGAATGTAAATATCCTTTATCCTGCATTGGAATGGGAATGAGCCATGCCGCTTCGTACATCACTTTCATCCTGTTGTTTTTTTGAAGGCTTTCAGGAATAAGCTGCGTTTTCTCTTGCTGCTATAATGCGGCCTTTTAACCATTCCTCAACGCAGCAGCCCTTCAGAAAAACATTTTCATGCCCGGCGCCGGTCTCATCAATAATCTCAAACATTACAGCTTGGCATGGGCCCTGGTGGTGTCGGTCATTCTGCATGCGGTTCTAGTCGGTTTCCTGCGCCCGTTCAAATTCGATGCACCGATTCAGAAGCCTCCATTGACGGTCGAAATCGTGCAGCCAAAACCCGAACCGCCGGCTGAGATAGTGGCCCCACCGGAACCCCCAAAACCGGAGCCGCCGAAGCCGGAACCTAAGCCCGAGCCGCCACCCATCAAAAAGCCTGCTCCTCCGAAACCCATTGAACAGCCTGCGCCTGCCAAGGTGCCGGATACGCCACCGCCCGCTGAACCGCCACGAACGGAACCGCCTTCACCGCCGGTGATCTCTGCTGCGCCGAAGGTCGAGGAGCCGCCACCTGTATTCACCGCCCCCCCGCCTCCGCCGGAGCCACCCAAACCAGTGGGACCGACAGAAGCGGATATCGAATCGGCACGGCAAGCCTATGGCAACTCACTCAGCCGCGAAATCGGCAAGCACAAGCGTTACCCGCGCATCGCCCAAATGCGCGGCTGGGAAGGCACCGTGCGCTTGCTGCTGGAAATCGATACCAATGGCAAGGTCGTTTCGGTCAACGTTGAAGAAGCTAGCGACCGCGAAGTATTCAATACCGAGGCGCTGGAAATGGTGAAAAGAATGGTACAGCCGCCGCCCATTCCCGACACCTTACGCGGACGCAGCTTCACCGTGCGCGTACCGATTTCCTTCCGCCTGGAATAAGTTACGCGATTCATGGCGCAGCGCAAATCAAAATCGCTGAAGCAATTGCTGCTGACCCATGAGCTGATCTTCATCCTGCTTATCGTGTTGGCCGGTGTCGCCGGCGCCACCGGCATTCACTACTGGCAGCAGGCCTCCTACGAATCATTGCGCATCAACCGCCTGATTCAGGAAATCCAGCAAACTCGCGGCGACCTCTACCGCCAGATGAAAGAGCTTTTCGATGCCTATTTTCTCGATGACACGCAAGCGCGTGCGGAGTACGACGGCTATACGCGATCGGTAGAGCGACACTTCCGGGAGTTGCGCGGTTTGGCGGTTGGAACAGAGGAATTGGACGCCATCGCCCAGCTCGAACACAGCTACCGCGATTTTCTGCACGAAACCGGCGATATCCTGCATCGCCACAGCGAGATGCCCAGCGATGCATTGCGCAAGGCGTTGAATACCGATCTAGAAACCGGCGTTTTCAGCCGTTATGAAGCGATTTCGGCACACGCCGAACGCTTGCTGACCTTGAAACAACAGGAGTTGCAGAACCGGCTGGAGGATGCCAATCGCACTGCCATCGTCCTTCTCGCCATCCCCATCGGCCTGGCAGCACTGCTATTGATGTTTTCCCGATTTTTCCTGAAGCGTGCCATTGTCCGGCCGATTTCAGACATCCTGCACGCTACCACGGAAATCAGCGCCGGGAGGCTGGAGCATAAGGCGCCTACCGAAGGCGCTGCCGAACTGGCGACACTGGCCGAAGCCATCAATCGAATGGCGGAGGACCTGGCGCGCAGCCAGGAAGCCTTGGTCCGCAGCGAAAAGCAGGCAGCGCAAGGAGCCTTAGTGCCTATGCTGGCACATAATATCCGCAACCCGCTCGCCAGCATCCGCGCAACGGCGCAGGTGGCGGATTCGCCGGAGCTTGACGATGAAACGCGCGAAGCTCTGACCGGCATCATCGATGCCGTCGACAGGCTGGAACGCTGGACCGGAGCAATGCTCGCCTATCTGCATCCGCTCAAGCCGCAGCCGGTTGCTTGCAGCCTGCAATCAATCATTCAGGGAGCGCTCACTCCCTTGCAACAAAAACTCAGAGAAAAGGCGATGCTAGTGAATCCTCCTTCTCTCGATAAAAACGATACCGTCACCCTGGATGAGCATCTGCTGGAACAGGCCCTTTATAACCTGTTGATGAATGCAATCGACGCCTCCGCTACCGGAGCTGCGATTTCCATCACTTGTGAAATTTCAGCCGACCGGGTAGCCATCCACATCGCAGATCGCGGGGCAGGCATGCCCTTCAAACCTGACCCGGGAGCGCTTAGCCCCGGGCCCTCGACAAAACGTTTCGGAACCGGGCTCGGGATACCATTTGCATTTAAGGCATGCGAAGCCTTGGGTGGCAGTCTCGCCTTTCATCCACGCGAAGGCAGCGGAACAATCGTAAGCCTCACTCTTCCTCGCAATATCGAATAACCCGCTTTCTCATCCGCATCGCCAGGTGTACAGGCTCCGATAGTGCGCGCCTTGTTCATCCGAGATGGATTCGACCAGGGAAAACTCCTCGACTTTCCAGTCCGGAAGCATGATCGACTGCGCCTCGACAGGTTGCGCCATCTTTCGCAGCAAGGTCACATGTGGAGTGAATCCGCGCCGGTCGAATTCGATGCCGGCATCACTCACCACCGAACGCAGATTCTCCGAAAGACTTAGCAACGAAGCCACGCCATCCTCGGGTGCCGCAAAGGCAATCTGGTTATGACGCCAGCAGGAGATCCGTTGCAGGCAAAAAGAAAATGGCGCAAATTCCATTTCATCGACTCGCAGCCGAAGCTCCTCGATTTTTCTTCGTTGCACTTCCCCAAGAAAAAGTAGCGTGAGATGCAGCGTTTCCGCACGCATCGCACGCCCGCCGAAACGCTTCTGATATTGCACCGCCAGCGCATGCAGCTTCCGGCGCAACTCCGGAGAAGGCCACAGGGAAAAAAATACCCGCGCGCATTCGGTGCTTTTATTCTTTCCGGGAATATTCATCCGAATCTATTGCCTCGCCACTATTTTTTAACAACA
>CAMLME010000122.1 GCA_946481235.1 uncultured Methylobacillus sp.
AATAACAACTTTTAATTTATAATTTGCCTATGCCACGCTATCTGTTCATTATTTTCTTCTGGCTGCTTGCGTTCGTTCCTCCTGCCGCGCAGGCAGAACTCACCATCGAAATCGTCGGTGGAGCTTCTCAGCAAATTCCGATCGCGATCGTTCCATTTTCCCGTCCCGGACAAACCGATGGGTTGACGCCCATCATTTCAGCGGACCTGCGTCGCAGCGGTCTGTTCCGCACCCTGGAAACGCGCGGCGTTGCCAGCCAGCCGCACGATCTGCCCGAGGTCAAGTATGCCGACTGGGCGGCATTGCAGGCGCAGGCGCTGGTCATAGGCAAGATTGAGCCTCTGGCCGGCGGCAAGATGAAAGTGTCGTTCCGCTTGCTCGATGTCATCAAGCAGACTCCGCTGGCCGGCCTGGAATACGAGATTACGCCTGCCCAGATGCGCGGCACGGCGCACAAGATCGCCGACGTCATTTATGAAAAACTGACCGGCGAACGCGGTGTGTTCGCAACGCGTATTTCCTACGTGACCAAGATGGGCAGCCGCTCCGTGTTGCAGGTGGCTGACTCGGACGGTGCCAATCCGCAAACCGTGCTTTCCTCGAAGGAACCGATTATCTCGCCGACCTGGTCGCCGGATGGTACCAGGCTGGCCTATGTTTCTTTCGAAAAGAAAAAGCCGATTATTTACGTGCAATCGCTGACCTCCGGTCAGCGTTCGGTATTGGCCAACTACAAGGGCAATAACAGCGCGCCGGCCTGGTCTCCCGACGGTACGCGGCTTGCCATAGTATTGACTTATGGCGCCAATTCGCAGCTTTACCTGATCAATGCGGATGGAACGGGCTTGCGCCAGATATCGCGCAGCCGTGGCATCGATACCGAGCCGGTCTGGTCGCCTGACGGTAAATGGATTTACTTTACGTCCGATCGCGGCGGCAGTCCTCAAATCTACAAAATGTCGACACTTGGCGGTGAAGCGCAACGCGTAACTTTCGAAGGCAGCTATAATGTCAGTCCTTACATCTCTCCCGATGGCAAGTTTCTGACCTTTGTGCGGCGCGAAAGCGGTAAATTCCGTGTCACTCAGCAGGACTTGACCAATGGGCAGGTGCAGATCCTGAGTGAAACCGCACAGGATGAATCGCCAAGCTACGCACCGAACGGACGCCAGATTCTTTACGCCACCAATATCGGTGGCAAAGGGGTGTTGTCAGTCGTTTCGTCGGATGGGCGCACCAAGCAGCGTCTGAGTGAAGCGGGTGGTGATGTGCGTGAGCCTTCCTGGGGCCCGTGGATAAACTGAATTTTTGACAGAGGAGTAAATAACTATGAACAAGCGTCTGATCGGAGTAATTCTACTAACGGCATTTTTAGCTGCCTGTTCGAGCAAGAAGGTGAAGGAAGAGCCGGCAGCAGCCGTGGAAGAAAAGAGCCCTTCGGCACAAATGGAAACGGCTCCCGCACCCACTACCGGCATGGATGAGTCTGCCAGCACTGCATCTGCAGGCGCATCCGATGCGTCCGGCAATCCCTTGACCGATCCTGACAACATCCTTTCCAAGCGTAGCGTCTACTTCGACTACGACAAGGATGAAGTGAAGGCTGAGTTCCGTCCGCTGGTCGAGGCACATGCCAAATACCTGCAACAGAATTCCAACGCCCGTCTGATGATTCAAGGCAACGCCGACGAGCGCGGCAGCCGTGAGTACAACCTGTCGCTGGGTCAACGCCGTGCTGCAGCAGTCAAGAACGCCATGAATGTCTATGGCGCTTCCGACAACCAGATCGAAACCGTCAGCTACGGCGAAGAAAAGCAGCGTTGCGCAGAAGCCACCGAGGCTTGCTACGCTGAAAATCGTCGCGCGGACATCGTCTACTCTGGCGAGTAATCCATGCGCTTGCTGATTACGCTTACGCTGCTTCTCCTGAGCACCGCCTCTCAGGCGGCGCTGTTCGCCGACAACGATGCGCGCGACGAAATTGTCAAGTTGCGTAAATACGTCAAGGAAGAGCAGGACAAGCGTATTGCCGATCTGCAAGCGAAGCTGGATGCATCCGAAAAGTCCCGTCAGGCGCTGGAAAAGCGTCTGGCGGAGATGGAAACGAACCAGAAATCCCAGATGATGGACTGGATGGGGCAGCTTGATCGTCTCAATCTGGAAGTTAGTCGGTTGCGTGGGCAGTTGGAAGTCAATTCTCACGAAATCGAGCAGTCGCAGCAGCGGCAGCAACAGTTTTATACCGATCTTGATACGCGTTTACGCAAGTTTGAAAGTGGTGCTCCCGGCATGGCTGCGGCGCCTGCGGGTAATATGAATCCTCCTGCGGCTGCTGTCGATGCGGCAGCGGAACTCAAGGCATACGAATCCGCGCATGAGCTTTTCAAGACTGGCAAATACAAGGAATCTGCCGAGGCCTTCGACAAGTTTGTGCAGGCTTATCCGAACAGCAAATATGCCGCCAGCGCGCAGTACTGGATTGGATATGCGAATTTCTCACAAAAGAATTACAAGGCGGCAATCGCCAGCCAGCAGACGCTGATTCAGCGCTATCCGGATAACCAGAAGGTGCCGGACGCCATGTTCAATATCGCCAATAGCCAGATTCAGTTGGCCGATCTCGACGGTGCGAAAAAGACATTACGCGAATTACTCGACAAGTATCCCAGCAGCGATGCGGCTCCGCTCGCCAAGAAACGGCTGACCGTCCTCGAATCGGTCAAAAAGTAGTCGTCCGTGCTGAAAATCCACGAAATTTTCCACTCCCTGCAAGGCGAGTCGACACGAGTCGGCTTGCCTACGGTATTTGTACGTCTGACTGGCTGTCCACTACGCTGTGGCTATTGCGATACCGAGTATGCATTCCAGGGCGGCGAGAACATGACGCTCGATCAGATACTGGAACGGGTGGCGAGCTATGGCACGCGGTATGTGACGGTAACCGGTGGCGAACCGCTGGCGCAGAAGCAATGCATCACGTTACTGAAGAGATTGTGCGACGCCGGTTACAGTGTTTCACTGGAAACCGGTGGTAGCCTGGATACCAGTCACGTCGATCCGCGCGTATCTATTATTCTCGACATCAAGACGCCGGGGTCCGGCGAGATGCAGAAAAACCTTTGGGCAAATCTGCAACATTTGAAATCCTCGGACGAAGTGAAATTCGTACTTTGCGGTCGCGAAGATTATGAATGGGCAAGGCAGGTACTTATCGAGCGCGGAATCGCCGAGAAATGCACAGTATTGTTTTCTCCTGTATACAGCCAATTGAACCCAACGGAACTCGCGGAGTGGGTGCTGCAGGATCGTTTGCCGGTACGCATGCAAGTGCAGTTGCACAAAATATTATGGGGCGAGACTCCCGGGAAATGAAGAAGGCTGTCGTTCTCCTTTCCGGCGGACTGGATTCCGCTACCGTCCTTGCCATAGCGCGGAGCGAAGGCTACGCCTGCTATTGCCTCAGTCTTGATTATCATCAGCGCCATATCGCGGAACTGGAAGCAGCAAAACATGTGTCGCGGACACTGGGCGCTGCGGAGCACAGAATAGTGCAGTTCGATCTGTCGAATTTTGGCGGTTCCGCGCTGACGGATGACAATATCGCCGTGCCCGAGTCGCCGAGCGAAGGCATTCCTGTTACCTATGTGCCTGCGCGCAATACCATCATGCTTTCGCTCTCGCTGGCCTGGGCGGAGGTGCTGGGTGCGCAAGATATCTTCATCGGCGTCAATGCACTGGATTATTCTGGCTACCCTGATTGCCGCAAGGAATATGTCGACGCTTTTGAACGCATGGCCAACCTGGCGACCAAGGCGGCAGTGGAAGGCCATCGCCTGAAGGTGCATGCCCCATTGATCGATCTGAACAAGGCTGAGATCATCCGGCGCGGTCACGCACTGGGTGTGGATTACGGCATGACGGTCTCCTGCTACCAGGCGGATCGACACGGCAACGCCTGTGGCGTATGCGATTCCTGCCGTTTTCGTCAGGCGGGATTTCTCGCTGCCGGATTGCCCGATCCGACGCATTATCAGATGGCTAGGTAAAGAGTGACATTCTCCTTGCCAACACCATAAAAAATAACGTAAAATCGCGCCCTTTCTGTTAATTTACCAAGAGACCAAATTATGGTGATCATTCGTCTCGCCCGTGGTGGCGCGAAGAAATCCCCCTTCTACAGCGTAGTCGTGGCCGATTCTCGCAACCGTCGCGATGGCCGTTTCATCGAGCGCGTAGGCTTCTATAACCCGATCGCCGGTGCAGGCCGCGAAGCATTGCGTCTGGACAGCGAACGTATCGCTTACTGGCGCAGCAATGGCGCGCAGTTGTCTGACCGCGTTGCCCTGCTCGTCAAGCAAGCCGGCAAGGCCGCTTAAGCAAGTTGTCGCAATCGCCGCCTGAAGACCTGGTGGTGATGGGACGGGTCACCGTCCCTTACGGTGTGCGTGGTTGGATCAATGTACAGCCCGACACCGAAATGCTGGACGGCCTGTTCGACTACCCGGTTTGGTGGGTGCAGGTCGACGGCGTCTGGCGTGAGTTCCCGGTCGAAGAAGCCAAGGTGCACAGCGACCATCTGGTTGCCAAGCTCGAAGGTATTCTTGATCGCGACCAAGCGTTCCGGCTGAAGGGTAAGCCGATTGCGGTTCCGCGCGAGCAATTGCCGGAGCCCGAGGCTGACGAATACTACTGGTCCGACCTGGTCGGGCTGGAAGTCGAAAATCTTCAGCAGGAGAAATTCGGCCGGATAACGGACATTTTTGCTACCGGTGCCAACGACGTAATGGTGGTCAATGGGGATCGAGAACGTTTGATTCCTTACATTGCGCAGGTGGTACAGCAGGTGGATATCGACGGAAAAAAGATGATCGTCGACTGGGATGCGGAGTTTTGAGCCGAGCCTTGCAGTTTGACGTTGTTACCTTGTTTCCGCCGATGTTCGAGGCAATTTCAGCCCAGGGGGTCACTTCCCGGGCGCTGGAAAAACAGATTTATCAATTGACGCTGTGGAATCCGCGCGATTTCACCACGGACAATTACAAGACAGTGGATGACCGACCCTACGGCGGCGGTCCCGGCATGGTCATGCTGGTGGAACCGCTGGAAAAGGCGATCAATGCTGCCAAGCAGCGGCAGCGTGAAGCAGGAGTGAAAGCTCCCAGGGTGATACACCTGTCGCCGCAAGGCAAACCGCTGACCCATGCCAGAGTGGTCAGTTTGGCTGCCGAGCCGGGACTGATCCTGCTGGCGAGCCGTTACGAAGGCGTGGATGAACGTCTGTTGCGGCGCGTGGTAGATGAAGAAATTTCGATAGGCGATTACGTACTTTCCGGCGGTGAATTGCCGGCGATGGTACTGATCGATGCGATAGTGCGGCAGTTGCCCGGTACCTTGGGCGATGCCGATTCGGCGGCGGAGGATTCCTTCGTGGATGGCCTGCTGGATTGCCCGCATTACACGCGACCTGAAGTATATGATGGCGAGCGGGTGCCGGATGTATTGATGTCAGGCAACCACGCGCATATCAAGCGCTGGCGGTTGAAACAATCGCTGGGGCGAACCCGGGAAAAACGCCCGGATTTACTGGCCGCAAGGCCGTTGACGAAAGAGGAATCTCGGCTGCTCGCAGAGTACGAGCAGGAACAAGATCCTCACAATTAAAAGGAACTGTGAAATGGCAAATATCATTCAAATGCTGGAGCAGGAAGAAAT
>CAMLME010000123.1 GCA_946481235.1 uncultured Methylobacillus sp.
AACTTGTCGCCCTGGTAGCGCAGGTAGGATTCCATCTCGAACTCGACGTCGAAGCTGTACTTGATCTCGTCGTGCTTCATCTTGCGACCGAATTTGGCACCCATCGCATCGTCCGACAGATAGGTGATGTGGCCCAGCATGCGCGCGATGCGCAGACCACGGCGCGGCACGACACCGTGCTCGTAGTAATCGCCGCCGTAAAATTCGGGATCGGTGATGATGGCCTGGCGCGCGACTTCGTTGAATGCCATATTCTGCGCAGTGAGATTGGGCGCAGCGGCAATGACCAGCGCGTTCTTCACGCGATCGGGATAAGTGAGTGTCCACTGCAAGGCTTGCATGCCGCCCAGGCTACCGCCGACGATGGCCGCGAAACTTTCGATGCCGAGATAATCGGCCAGTCGTGCCTGCGAAGCTACCCAGTCGTCGACGGTGACGACCGGAAACGCCGAGCCCCACGGTTTTCCGGAAGCCGGGTTGATCGTCTTCGGTCCGGTAGAGCCGTTGCATCCGCCAAGATTGTTGACGCCGATCACGAAAAAGCGGTTTGTATCCAGCGGCTTGCCGGGGCCGATCATGTTGTCCCACCAGCCGGGATATTTGTCGTCTTCGCTGTATTTGCCGGCGACGTGGTGCGTGCCGGAAAGCGCGTGGCAGATCAGGACGGCGTTGGATTTGTCGGCATTGAGCGTGCCATAGGTTTCATAGACGAGGTCGTAAGCAGGCAGCACCGCGCCGCTTTTAAGCGGCAGTGGTTCGGAAAAATGCGCGTTTTGCGGAGCGACGATCCCGACGGATGATAAATCAGACATGGCGCGATTATACTATGGCCTTATGCACGCCGCTCCTCCTCCCAATATCGCTTCCTATCAAGGCATCGCGCCGCAACTCGGCACGGGCGTTTACATTCATCCCGGAGCGTACGTCATCGGCGACGTGGTGCTGGGCGATGATGTGTCCGTGTGGCCAGGAGCGGTTATTCGCGGAGACGTCAACCATATCCGCATCGGTGCCGGCTCCAATATCCAGGACGCCAGTGTGCTGCACGTCAGCCACAAATCGAGCTGGGACCCTAACGGTTCGCCGCTGATCATCGGCAGCAACGTCACTGTCGGACACAAGGTGATCCTGCATGGCTGCACCATCGCTGACGAATGTTTGATCGGCATGGGCGCCATTGTGATGGACAAGGTCGTGATCGAGTCGCATGTGCTGCTGGGCGCAGGCAGTCTGGTGCCGGAGGGGCGCGTGCTGGAAAGTGGCCACCTTTATCTCGGCAGTCCGGCGCGCAAGGTGCGGCCTTTGAATGAGCGTGAGCTGGCGCATTTTCTGTATTCCGCGCAGCATTACATTCGCTTGAAAAACAATTACATGGCTGGTTAAGGGGGACGCGGACGATGCGATTCAGGGTATAATCCGGAATTGATTTCAAACTCCAAGGAATTCCCCATGCGCATGGAAGTTCACGTGCACGGCTACATCGAACTGGTCGAAGGCGTCAGCAAGCGCCAGGTTGAAGGCGCGCTGCGCCCGCTGCTGCAATATCTCGATGCGGAACATCTGAATGAAGTGCAAAGCCTGGAGCCGGATCAGCCCGGCCTCTCGTTCAACGAGCGAAATTACAGCATTGAAATGTGCTGCACGCTGGAAGTTGGGCGCAATTTCTTTTCATCGCTGGAGTCCTCGATGCATGCGCTCGGACGACTGGTTGAGACGGCCACCGCCATTGAAGTCATCCTGTACCACGAAGACGGCCGCGACGAAACTCAACTGATGTTCGTCGGTCCGACGCCCGCCGCTATCCTTGATGCTCAGCGCCGCCGCATGGTGGAAGATGTTTCCAATCTGTTGACGCGCCATTTCAAGCAGGATGCGGTTGATGAGGTGGCTAAATTGATCGGCGATCTGTTCCGCCGCGAAGAAGGCAAGGCGACCCAGGCGGCGCCGGTGCAGGAGCCGGAAGATCCCACTACGGTACAGATTCCCGGCGAGCCGGGACGCCACCGCCTGCATTGATTTTGTAGGTCGGATAACGCTGCGCTCATCCGCCCTGCGAATACCTGCCCAACGTCACCCGTTGTATTCCTGCCAGATCGGCCGCATGACCGATCTCGCTAAATCCTGCTTCTTTTAGCAAGCCCGCCACCCGTTCCGCCTGATCGTAACCATGCTCCAGCAACAGCCAGCCGTCATGATTCAGGTGGGCTGGCGCGAGTGCAACTATCCGCCGAATATCATTTAGCCCATCCGCGCCTGAAGCGAGTGCGGATTGAGGTTCGAAACGCAGGTCGCCCTGCTCCAGATGCGGGTCGGCGGCAGCAATGTACGGCGGATTGCTAACGATGATGTCGAAGGTTTCTCCCTCTACCGCCGAGAACCAGTCGCTTTGCAGCAGTCGTAAATTGGAAGCGGCGAGAAGTTCTGCATTCTTGCGTGTTATCGCCAGCGCCTCTGCGGATTGTTCTATCCCGGTCACCTGCGCGTCGGGCCGGTTTACGGCAATCGCAATGGCAATCGCGCCGCTGCCGACGCCAAGGTCAAGTATCCGCCACGATGCGGACGAAGTTTCAGGGATAAGTTTCAGTGCGGCGTCGACCAGCGTTTCCGTATCCGGTCGGGGAATCAGCACGCCGGGCGCAACGATGAACTCCAGTCCGTAAAACTCGCGCCGGCCAAGAATGTAAGCGACCGGCTCACCCTTCAGCCGGCGTTGCAGTAGGCTGTCGAAACAGGCTTGTTCTTCATTGGTAAGCGGCTGGTCGGCATGTGCAATGAGCCATGCACGAGAGACATTCAATGCATGCCGCAGCAGCGTTTGCGCATCGACGCGTGCTTCGTCGGCGGGCAGGCCCAGGTCTTGCGCAAGCTGCTGCCGTGCTTTGGAAAGCAAGGCTTGCGGCGTCACGGTCAGAGTGACTCTTCCGACAAGGTCGCCAGTAATTCGGCCTGGTGCTCGGCCGCCAGCGCATTGATCAGCTCGTCCATGTCGCCTTGCATGATGGCGTCGATCTTGTACAGCGTGAGGTTGATGCGGTGGTCGGTGATACGGCCCTGCGGGAAGTTGTAGGTGCGGATGCGCTCGGAGCGGTCGCCGCTGCCGACCAGGCTTTTGCGCGTGGCCGCTTCCTTGGCCTGCTGCTCGCGCACCTGCACGTCCTTGATGCGTGCCGCCAGCACGCGCATCGCGGAGGCTTTGTTGGAGTGCTGGGAGCGTCCGTCCTGGCATTCGGCAACGATGCCGGTGGGCAGGTGGGTGATGCGCACGGCCGAGTCGGTCTTGTTGATGTGCTGGCCGCCCGCGCCGCTGGCACGGTAGGTATCGATACGCAGGTCGGCAGGATTGAGCTCCACGTCCGCGACCTCATCGGCTTCGGGCATGATGGCGACGGTGCAGGCCGAGGTGTGGATGCGCCCCTGGGTTTCGGTCTCGGGAACGCGTTGCACGCGGTGGCCGCCGGATTCGAATTTCAGTTTTGAGTAGGCGCCATAGCCTTCGATGCGGGCGATGATTTCCTTGTAGCCGCCCAGTTCGGATTCGCTGGCGGAGACCACTTCCACCTTCCAGCGCTGGCGCTCGGCATAGCGCGAGTACATGCGGAACAGGTCGCCGGCGAACAGCGCGGATTCATCGCCGCCCGTGCCGGCGCGGATTTCCAGGAAAATGTTGCGCTCGTCGTTGGGATCCTTGGGCAGCAGCAGCTTCTGCAATTCCAGTGCATTCGCTTCCAGCTTCGCCTTGCCCGCCTCGATTTCCTCCTGCGCAAACTCGCGCATATCGGGATCGGCGGCCATCTCCTGCGCGGCGGCGATGTCGGCTTCGATCTGCTTGTAGGCGTGATATTGCTCAACGATGGGGCCGAGCTCGGCGTGTTCGCGGGAGAGTTTCCGGTAGTTTTCCATGTCTGCCGTCGCACTTTCGCTCGACAGCAGCAGGTTGAGTTCTTCCAGGCGCTCGCTCAGGTGGGCGAGTTTTTTCTGTATGGTGGGTTTCATAGGGTCTGGTAGAGCTGGCGGATCAGCGCTTCGAGCGCTTCGCGATCTGCGCCGGTGACAGTGTTAAGGGCATGGCTGGGCGCATGCAGGAATTTGTTGGTAAGCGTGTTGCTGAGCGTTTCCAGCACGCGCTGCGGGTCTTCGCCGCGCGCAATTTGTTTGAGCGCCTTTTCGACTTCATGGCGACGCACGCGATCGGCATGGTCGCGCAAAGCCCGGATCGTGGGCACGGCTTCGCGCGTTTCAAGCCAGTGCATGAAGTTGTCGACGCGCACGTCGATGATGGTTTCGGCTTCCGCCGCGGCTTGCTGGCGACTGCCCAGGCCTTCCTGCACGATCTGCGCGAGATCGTCCACGCTGTATAGAAATACGTCGTCCAGATCGGCAACTTCCGCCTCCACGTCGCGCGGCACGGCAAGGTCGACCATGAACATCGGGCGGTGTTTGCGCAGCTTGACTGCGCGCTCCACCATGCCGAGGCCGACAATGGGCAGCTGGCTGGCCGTGCTGGTGATGACGATATCGAAGTCGGCGAGATGGTCCGGCAGATCGGCGAGCAGGATGGCTTGGCCATTGAAGCGCTGTGCGAGCAATAAGCCGCGCTCCAGCGTCCGGTTGGCAACAGTAATCGAAGCGGGCTGTTGCGTGGCGAAATGTTCGGCGCACAGCTCGATCATCTCGCCGGCGCCGATGAACAGCACCTTGAGCGGTTTGAGGTCGCCGAAAATGCGTTGCGCCAGCTTGACGGAGGCGGCAGCCATCGACACCGAGCTGGCGCCGATGTCGGTGTTGGTACGGACTTCCTTGGCGACGGCAAAAGTCTTCTGGAAAAGCTTGTGCAGCAGCGTGCCCAAGGTGCCGGCATTTTCGGCGATCTTCACCGCCTGCTTCATCTGGCCGAGGATTTGCGGTTCGCCGAGCACCATCGAATCCAGGCCGGCGGCTACGCGGAAGGCATGCTTGACGGCGTCATGGCTGTTCAAGGTATAGGTATAAGGCTGAATCGAAGACGGCTGCAGGCGATGGTATTCCGCCAGCCAGTCCAGCGCCGCCTGCGGATCGTCCGTGTTGCAGTACAGCTCTGTGCGGTTGCAGGTAGAGAGAATGGCGGCTTCCTTCACCGGCCGATGCGCGGTGAGATCGCGCAGCGCAAGGCTCAAGCTTTCGCTATGGAAAGCGACGTGCTCACGGATGGAAACGGGGGCGGTGGTGTGGTTTACGCCTAGGGCAAACAGATGCATGGCGCAATTTTCCGTTATCGGATGGGCTTAAGCAACAATTTCAGACGTTAATCTCTTTATAAATCAAAAACCGATGCATTCAGGGTGGATTTTGTGAAAGGCGACGCCCCGATTTTGCCGGATAGCGGCGTCATTTTTGATTTTCCTGAGGAATTAGGGGGTTTCTTGCCTTTCGATTACGGTTAAAATGGCGCTTTTGCCGATTTATCATGGAGGGATCATGAGCAAACAATTCCGTATCGCCCCGAGTATTCTTTCCGCGGACTTCGCGAAGCTGGGCCAGGAAATTACCGACGTCATCGCCTCCGGCGCCGATATCATTCACTTCGACGTGATGGACAACCATTACGT
>CAMLME010000124.1 GCA_946481235.1 uncultured Methylobacillus sp.
GCTATTTCGCGGTGATCGGCACCGGCTTCTGGATCGGCACGCTGATGCTCCTCAATCTGTGGCTGGTACTGTGGCCGCATCAGAAAAAGCTGCTCGGATTCGTCCCCGCGACGGTAGACGAGCGCGTGCGTTGCTCGCGCATCACGCACCTGTCGTCGCGCACCAACACCATGCTGTCGATCCCGCTGCTGTTCTTCATGGCCGCCAGTTCGCACGGCACGGCGCTGTTCGGCTGATGTCGCGCGTTTACAACTTCGCCGCCGGTCCCGGCGTGATGCCGGCCCCGGTGCTGGAACAGGCGCGGCGCGAATTCCTCGACTGTAACGGCCAGGGGCTTTCGCTGCTGGAGATGCCTTTTACCGGCGATGATTTCAAAGCCATCCAGCGGCGTGCGCAAGACCGGCTGCGGGCGTTGCTGGATATTCCGGGCAATTACCGCATCCTCTTCATGCACGGCGGCGCTTCGGCACAGTTTTCCTTGGTGCCGCTGAACCTGCTCGGCGACAACCGGCGTGCCGACTATCTGGAAACCGGCCACTGGTCGCGCCGCGCCATTACTGAGGGTCGCCGCTACTGCCTGGTGAATGTCGCCGGCAGCAGCCGCGGCAGCGATTTCAGCCGCGTGCCGATGCAGCATGAATTGCAGGTTTATTCCAAGGCTGCGTACTGCCATTACACCAGCAACGAAACCGCCAACGGCGTGCAGTTTCACTACGTGCCCGAGACCGGCAAGGTGCCGCTGGTCGCCGACATGACCTCGGATTTTCTCAGCCGGCCGCTGGATGTCGGTCGTTATGGGATGATTTACGCCAGCTCGCAGAAGAATATCGGCCCGGCGGGTTTCACCATGGTGATCGTGCGCGAGGATCTGCTCGGGCGTGCGCATCCGGCTACCCCCATGGTTTTCGACTACCGCATGCAGAGCGATGCCAACTCGCTGCTCAATACGCCCGTGACTTTTTCGATCTACCTCGCCGATCTGGTGTTCGGCTGGCTGGAAGAGCAGGGTGGGCTGGCTGTGATGGAGCAAAACAGCCTGCGCCGCAGCCGGCAGCTCTATCAGGCCATCGAGATGAGCGAGGGGTTTTACCGCTGCCCGATTGAGCCCGCGCATCGCTCGCGGGTCAGCGTCTGTTTCAACCTCTCCGACGAGTCGCTCACGCCGCGATTCCTCGAAGAGGCGGCGAGGCAGGGGTTGGTCAACCTCAAAGGCCATGCTATGGTCGGCGGCATCCGCGCCAGCCTCTACAACGCGATGCCGGATGAAGGCGTGGCTGCGCTCACGGCGTTCATGCACGCGTTTGCGATGGAGCATGCAGCGCATGTATGAAACCTTCTCTGCGCTGGCGGGCCGACTCGGCGCGCCTTATGCCCGCAAACTGGCCGCTGCCTCCATCCGCGTGGCGGGAGCGTTCGAATCCGCGCCGCCTCCGCCCGGCTTGCGCCGCACCGTCATGGGCCTGTCGTTTCCTTCGCCGGTAGGACTGGCTGCCGGTTTTGACAAGCGCGGAACGCTGTACCCCGCATTGCCCGGCCTGGGCTTCGGCTTCGCCGAAATCGGTTCGGTGATCCCGCGTCCGGAACCCGGCCGCAGTCCCGGCCTCGCGGCGGTGATGCAGCGGTTGGAATGCTATCGCGCACCGCATCCGATCCCGCTGGGCGTCAGCATCAGCATGAACCGTGCAACACCGCTCAAGCAAATCCCTCTGGATTATCTGGACTGCCTGCAAAAGCTATGGCGCTACGCGGATTACATCACCCTCAACCTGGGCGTACGCGCCGGTCCCGACCTGCACCTGCCGGAGAACCGCAGCATGCTTCATTCCGTTTTTTCCGCGATCAAGCGCGAACGGTGGGCGCTGGCCTCGGTGGACGGCCGCCGGGTTCCGATTGCCGTGAAAATCGATCAGGGGCGAGGCGATACCCAAGACTTGATCGATTGCGTACGTGACCATGGCTTCGACGGTTTGATATTGAGCGGTGAGGGTAAAGGGGATACTTCGGCAAGGCTTGCTGCGCTGGAACGGTGGGCGCTGCAAGATGCCCTGCCGATTATCTCGGTGGGCGGCATACGAACTGCACTGGATGCCCGGGACAGGCTGAATGCAGGCGCTGCGTTGCTGCAGGTGTATACGGGAATGGTGCAGTCGGGGCCGGGGTGGGTGAAAAGCATCAATGAGGATCTGCTCGCGAGCGGGGTAGGATGTCGCTGATAGCGAATAAGCGCGCTGTCTCACAGCGTGCTCGAAATGGAAGATCTATCATTTAACGCCGACTTCAACCATGCAAGGAGCCGCCATGCGTTTTGCCGCTTCCCTGATCTTCGCCCTGTACACCTCGACAGCTTTTGCGCAATTGCCGCCTCCGACGGAAGAGGATAAGACTAAGGCTGCCGAAATCGCCGCCAGGAATGCATGGACCACCAAAATCGGCACCTACCAGCTTTGCCTGGAGATGGACCGGACGGCGGCCAGGTATCACGCACGCCTCAAGGCGACTGGAAAGGGTGTTCCGCAGCCGACCGCCACCGCCCCTTGCACCGACCCCGGGCCGTATGTATCTTCGATCAAGCCGGCAGCCTCCCAGCCGCTCGAAGCTGCAGAAGCCCATTCCCCGGCCGGTACGGCAGTATCAGCACCCAACACGAAAGCGAACGCCGCTGAAACCCAGGGCAGCTCCAGTAAGTAGTCGTTCCAGGATGCGGCATATGCCGCATCCTGAATCAATGATTTTGTCGGCTCTGAACAAGATAGCCCCGTTTTACCAGGGCTATCTTTAGTGCTACTCCCAATATGGCGGAAGCTCGTAGTACTTATGCACGTCGCGGTGCCACTGTTCGGACATCGTAGGCCAGTTATCCTCGTCGAATCCCGGCGCCTCCTCCAACTGTTCCTTGGAGGCAGCGAGAACATATTCGTTTTCGTCCCAGTTGTACTTGAGCGCTTTGAAAGGAATCGCGAAGAGTTTTTCTCCGACACTCAGAAAGCCGCCAAACGATACGACTGCATATGCGACCCTGCCGGTGTTGGGATCAATGACGACTTCCTTGACTTCTCCGAGGCTATCACCTTGCGGACTGACCACGTCCGTATCGATCATGTCCGACGCTTTTAATGGAGCGTTGATAAATACTTGTGCCTGGTTCATCTTGGTTCTCCTTGCTGAAGAATGGATAGGCATTCAGTTGTGCTTGTATGCGAAAGGTAAAAATCCGGGCGCGCGATGAATCCAAGTGGAAATGCTGACGGACAATTGCGCGTACTCGGTGCAGCCGCGCCATGAATGCAGAAACGATTGGGGGCAATGACCATTTGCCCCATGTGCGGAGGATCAAGTGCAGCCGAAGCCTAACATTCCCGGAACGACAGCCTTTTCCCTGGAATGAATATCCAGGTACCTTGCACATTCTGATGGACCGCCGGCAGTCAGGCGAGTTCACACGACTTTCAGCCAGAGGCATGCTGCAAAGAACGAACTTCCGCCGGCCATGCCATGGGAACTTCCGGCATGGCCGGCGGGCCTCAGTAAATGATTGAGCGCTGAACAAGGAGACAGCCGTGGTGATAAGAAACCTGAACTTCCTGGTGGTTGCGCTCACTTTTCTCACGCCAGCACCCAGCGCCATCGCTGCCGACCCCAGCTATTTTGCGGTGACGAACGGCTCGCACCCGCACGATGTGGCGGCGGCTCCGGGGGCGGACGGCCCCGTCTATTACACCGCACAGAGGACCGGCAAGCTGGGAATACTGGACCCCAAGTCCGGCAAAGTCGAAGAGATCCCCCTCGGCGAGGATTCCGCCCCTCACGGCGTGATCATCGGGCCCGATAATGCCGTCTGGGTGACCGATAGCGGACTCAATGCCATCGTCCGCGTCGACCCTGGAAGTCGATCGGTCAGAACGTGGACGCTTCCGAAGGAGGCCGCCGACGCCAACCTGAATACGCTTACCTTCGATCAGCGCGGCCGGGTATGGTTTACCGGGCAAAGCGGCTTTTACGGACGGCTGGAACCCGCCACCGGAATGATGAGAGTGTGGAAAGCCCCCCGCGGCGTCGGGCCCTACGGCATCACTACCACCCCCGCCGGAGAAGTCTATTACGCCTCCCTCGCCGGCAATCACATTGCGCACATCAATCTCGCAACCGGTGCGGTCACCATCATCGAACCACCCACCGCCCGCCAGGGGGCCAGACGCATCTGGTCCGACTCCAAGGGAAAGCTCTGGGTCAGCTACTGGAACACCGGCCAGGTCGGAAGATACGACCCCGCCACCCGCAAATGGCGCGAATGGAAATTACCGGGAAAAGCGCAAGCCTATGCGGTCTGGGTCGATGAGCAGGACAAGGTCTGGCTTACCGACTTCGAAAGCAATGCCCTGGTCCGGTTCGACCCGGTAAGCGAAACGTTCAAAAGCTTTCCCTCGGATCGGCAAGGGGCACGGGTGCGGCAATTGGCGGGCCGGGCAGGGGAAGTGTGGGGCGCGGAATCGGGGAATGACCGATTGGTTAGGATATTGACGGGGTTCTAGGGCGCCTACCTCAACGGTTGCCACTTTTACGATTTTCCGCATCCGTATTTTCAACAAATGTCAGGAGAAGCGCCATGCCAGTCTACAAAGTCAAACTCACGGGAAAACGGGAAGTCGCTGATGGAACAATGGCGTTTCATTTTGAAAAGCCGGAGGGTTTTGTTTACAAAGCGGGGCAATTCGCAGATTGCACCCTGATCAACCCCGCGGAGACAGACGCCGAAGGCAACACACGTCCATTCTCTTTTGCGAGCGCCCCTTACGAAGACGAGCTGATGTTTGCGACACGGATGCGCGACACTGCGTTCAAGCGGGTATTGAAAACCATGGAGACTGGCACGGAGCTTTCCCTGGACGCGCCGCATGGCTCGTTCACGCTCCATGACGATATGTGCTTTCCGGCGGTTTTCCTCACGGGTGGCATTGGAGTTACGCCGGTGAGAAGCATTGTGCTGCAAGCCATGCACGACAATCTTCCTCACCGGATCCTTGTGTTTTATTCCAATCGAGGGCCGGAGGATGCGGCATTTCTGGACGAGTTGATGGAATGCCAGGACTCAAATCCCAACTACACCTTCGTGGGCACGATGACGGAGATGGAAAAGTCCAGCCGTGAGTGGGATGGGGAAACCGGGTTTATCGATAAAGCCATGCTGCTGAAATTCATTAGTGACATGACGCTCCCCATCTTCTACATCGACGGCCCGCCCGCGATGGTCAAAGCCATGCGCCAATTACTGAGCGAAACGGGTGTCGACAAGGGTAATATCCGCACGGAAGAGTTTTCAGGCTACTGATGGCGTCAAAGCTAAAGCCGGTGTGATGCAACCCCATGTCGTGTAGGGCTGGTGATACGCCTTGGTAAGCGACACATCAAGGAGTTTTTCCTGATTAGCGATTCAAGCAAATCACTGTGACAGATAAATCATGAGGACTTGCCGAAAAGGTCATCGAGCGGGTTTTTGGTGGCTGTCGTTTTTCCGGTAATGCGCTTTACGGCGAACTCTTCTTCGATGTTGTCCCGGTAAAAGCTCCAGGCTGCA
>CAMLME010000125.1 GCA_946481235.1 uncultured Methylobacillus sp.
CGCTGATGCTGAAGTCTGCGCGCGATACCGTGCTGCTGCCGATGCTGGACAAGCTAATCGACAACCTGACTGCGCAAGCACACGACCTGGCGGACGCCGCGATGCTGGCCCACACCCACGGCCAGCCGGCCTCTCCCACCACGCTGGGCAAGGAGCTCGCCAACGTGGTGTACCGCCTGCGTCGCCAGAAACAACAGATCGCCGGTGTGGAAATTCTCGGCAAGATCAACGGCGCAGTCGGCAACTTCAACGCCCACCTGTCCGCCTATCCAGAATTCGACTGGGAGGCCTTCGCCCAGAAATTCGTCACCGGCCTGGGGCTCACCTACAACCCCTACACCATCCAGATCGAACCGCATGACTACATGGCCGAACTGTACGACGCCATCGCCCGCGTCAACACCATCCTGATCGACCTTGATCGCGACGTGTGGGGTTATATTTCTATGGGCTACTTCAAGCAGAAGGTCAAGGAAGGCGAAGTCGGCTCTTCCACCATGCCGCACAAGGTCAACCCTATTGATTTTGAAAACTCCGAAGGCAATCTCGGCATGGCCAACGCGGTACTCGGCCACCTCGCCGAAAAGCTGCCGATCTCGCGCTGGCAGCGCGACCTGACCGACTCCACCGTACTGCGCAACATGGGCGTCGCTTTCGGCTACACCCTGCTGGGCTACGATTCCTGCCTCAAGGGCTTGGGCAAGCTGGAAGCCAACCGCGCCAAGCTGGCCGAAGACCTGGATGACTCCTGGGAAGTGCTGGCCGAACCGATCCAGACCGTGATGCGTCGCTACGGCATCGAAAACCCGTACGAACAATTGAAAGCGCTCACGCGCGGCAAGGGCGGCATCACCAAGGAAGCCCTGCACGACTTCATCGGTGGACTGGCAATTTCGCAAGAGGCCAAGCAACTGCTGCTGGATATGACGCCAGCGAGCTACATCGGCAAGGCTACCGAGCTGGCAAAGCGTATTTAAGCATCAATAAAACCGGCATCTCGCCGGTTTTTTTAAACTTCAGGGCAGGTGAACATTGTGTTCCCTGCCCTGAAACGCTTTTACTTGCCGATCATGGAGCCGCGGTTGAAATCCTTATCACCAGGGGGAATGCAGCGCCCGAAACCTAAAACGCCACCTCGCCAACCAGGTGGGCAAACCTGATTTTCCGGATATTGCTTGGCAATTTCCTGTGCGGCCTTGGCTTTTCCCGCATCGACAAACTCCCAGCGACCATTGGGGTGCAGAACTACCTTATCCCCGGCAGAAGTCGTCGCTTCCATCTGCTCTCCGGGCGCATCGGCCGCAAAAACCGGCAATCCGAGCATCAACACGAAAACGAAAGTAAGCATTCTGGAGGCGGTCATCTTGGCAAGCTCATTCGAAAAATGAAGTGAGTCGGAATTCTATCGTCATTCCCGGCAGATGCGTATGCGCGATTCCAGTAAAATGAGCGGATGACCGACATTCTCGTACTCTATTACTCGCACGGTGGCGCGGTGCGCGACATGGCCCAGTTGATCGCGCGCGGCATCGAAACCGTACCCGGCGCGAAAGCACGCATCCGCACGGTGCCGCGCATTTCCACCGTCTGCGAAGCGACTGAATCCGATATTCCCGACAGCGGCGCTCCTTATGCAGAATTGAAGGATCTGGAGGAATGCGCAGGGCTTGCGCTCGGCAGCCCGACCCGCTTCGGCAACATGGCGGCACCGTTGAAATACTTCCTCGACGGCACTTCCGGCCTGTGGATGAACGGCACGCTCATCGGCAAACCCGCAGCAGTCTTCACCTCCACCGCCTCGATGCATGGGGGCCAGGAAACGACCTTGATATCGATGATGATGCCGCTGCTGCATCACGGCATGATGATCCTCGGCCTGCCCTATTCCGAACCCGAACTATCCTCGACCACTGGTGGCGGAACGCCCTACGGCGCCAGCCATGTGGCCGGCACGATGGACGATAAACCGATTACGGATGCCGAACGCAAGCTGTGCATCGTACTGGGCAGGCGATTGGCGGAAACCGCATTGAAACTGGCTGCAAAGGATGCGTCATGAATCCGTCAGCCGCCGAAGCCCGCAAATTCCTTTACGGTACGCATAGCGGCGTTCTTTCGACAATCTCGGCCCGGCTGGAAGGCTATCCATTCGGCTCCATTGCGCCGTTCGTGCTTGATCATGCCGGGAATCCGCTCATCCTGATTTCCACCATCGCCGAGCACACCAAAAACGTTCAGGTAGATCCGCGCGTGTCGCTGATCGCGTTCGACCCTGCCAGCCCGGACATGCAGGCCGGTGCGCGGCTGACACTGGTGGGCGATGCCGCAATCGCACCCAAGGACGATGCGCTGCGCGCCCGTTATCTGCGCTATTTTCCGCAAGCCGAAAGCTATTTCGACATGCACGATTTCCAGTTCTACCGCATTGCGGTAAACCAGGCGCGCTATATTGGCGGTTTCGGCAAGATACACTGGATTCCCGGTATCGAGTTACGGCCGCCAGCCAATGCGCTGTCGGAGCAGGAAGCCGCGATACTCGACCACATGAATGCAGACCATACCGACAACCTGCGTGCCTATTGCCGTCATGTACATGGCATGGAAACCGAGAGCGCGATAATGACCGGCATCGACGTTGACGGTTTCGATATCACCACAGACGGGCGTCTGCTGCGCTTTTCATTCGACACCCCCGTGACCAATGCACACGAAGCGCGTGCTGCGCTGGTGGCGCTGGCAAAAGTGTCCCGCGCATGATCGCCGCCCTGCGCCTGACGGCAAGCACGAGTTTGATCGCGCTCATCCTGTTATGCCTGGCGTGGGAGGGCTGGCTGGCGCCATTGCGCCCCGGCGGAACGCTGCTGATCCTGAAAGCGGTACCGCTGCTGCTGCCCTTGTTCGGCATCCTGCGCGGCAAACGCTATACCTATCAATGGTCTTCGATGTTCATCCTGCTCTGGTTCACCGAGGGAACGGTGCGCGCCTATGCCGACTCCGGTCTGTCGGCAGCACTGGCCGCTGGCGAAATAGTGCTAACCCTCACCTTCTTTCTCAGCGCCATTTTCTACGCAAGGAACGCTACAAAACTCCCCTGATTTTTCGCCATACGAAATCCATCATGCGTAATACCCATAACGCATAACCATCTGTTTAGAAATGCAATTTGCTACTCTAAAAAACTTGTGCTAGCTTGACGGTTAGCTGCCAAGGACGACGGTAGCTGCAACGCAATAACGGCGCGTTAAGTTCATCTTGTTAACAATAACAACCAAGAAGAAACTTAAATGGGCAAAAATGGCAACTTCATAGGCGGGAAACCGCACGTCCGCAGGCTTGGGACGCTCCCAACCAGTTCAGGATCTGGTTCGAGGGTTTTTGTATATCCCGATTTTGCACGCACCCTCGGTCTTCCTTCTTTTTCCTTTCGATTTACCGGCTTTCCGGCACCCCACTTAGCGGGAGCAGGCTCATGACGTCATTGCTGGTTTTTACGCTGGATGACTGGAAATGCGCGCTGCCTTTGGCCTCGGTCGAAAGGAGTTATCGTGCCGTGGCAGTAACGCCATTGCCCGGCGCGCCTGCAAAAGTCATGGGCATCGTCAACGTGCACGGGGTGGTGCATCCCGTAATCAATCTACGGCACTGTTTCCGGTTGCCGCCGCGCGCATTGTCGCCCGCCGACCACCTCATCATCGGTCACACTACGCGCAGAAATGTTGCATTGGTGGTCGACAGCATTGCCGGCGTGATCGAATGCGCCCGGCAGGAAATCGCTACCGCGGATACGATACTTCCCGGCATGGAATACGTTTCCGGCATCGTCCGGCTCAAGGACGGGATGATATTGATCCATGACCTGGACAGTTTTCTTTCCCTTGAGGAAGAAAACGTCCTGGATCAGGCATTGGAAACCTGAAATGGAACATGCCAGCCATCATCCGCTGCTGCCGGCCTTGAGTGAATTCCTCGCCCGTCAGATCGGGCTGCACTTTCCGCAGGAGCGCTGGCCGGACCTGATGCGCGGCCTGCAAGAGGTAGCGCGCGACTTCCAAAGCAAAGACATTTCCGCCTGCATCGCCCAACTGCTGTCGTCGTCACTGAGTCGCAGCCAGATCGAGACGCTGGCGCGTCACCTGACCATCGGCGAAACCTATTTCTTCCGCGAGCCACAGGTATTCGAAGCGCTGCAGGATCACATCCTGCCCCCCCTGATCCATGCCCGACGCCAGTCCAGCCGGCATCTGCGGCTGTGGAGCGCGGGCTGCTCGACGGGCGAAGAAGCCTATTCGCTCGCCATCATGGCGCAACGATTGATCCCCGATTTTGCGCAATGGAACATCACCATCCTCGGCACGGACATCAACCCTCAGGCCCTGGAAAAAGCCGCTGCCGGGATTTACGGCGAATGGTCTTTCCGCAACGCCCCGCCGTGGCTGCGCGAACGTTATTTCCGCAATATCGGCAAGGGGCAGTATGAAGTCATTCCCGCGGTCCGCGACATGGTGACTTTTTCCTACCTCAACCTGGCGGAAGATGTGTACCCGTCGCTGGCCAACAATACCAATGCGATGGACCTCATATTCTGTCGAAACGTACTGATGTATTTCGAGCCGGAACTGGCTGCCAGTGTGGTACAGAAACACTATCAGGCGCTGGTGGAAAATGGCTGGCTGGTGGTCAGTCCTTCGGAAATTTCGCAGGGCTCGTTCGAGCGCTTCGCTCCGGCTCACTTTTCGGGTGCCATCCTTCATCAGAAAACCGATGGCGCACAAAAAAAGGAAAGCATCGTACCGCCCAGCCCCGCCTTGCCAACGCTTGCAGCCCAGAAGAGCATCAGGAAAACCAGCGCCGCCTATCCTCCTCCATCAGAAGCAGCCATACCGCTCTCTGATCCCGGATACCAGCAAGCGCTGACGCTCTATCGACAGGGACTTTACCAGGAGGCAGCTGCGGCGACGGCCAGACTGCTCGAAAGCCGCCACGATAACGTGCCGGCGATGACATTGATGGCACGCATCCATGCGAATCAGGGCGATCTCGCAACGGCCCTGGGCTGGTGCGAACGAGCCATTGCTGCCGACAGGCTGAAGCCGGTCGGCCATTATCTTCTCGGGGCCATACTCAAGGAGCTCGGACGCGGACCCGAAGCCACGCTGGCTTACAAGCGCACGCTATACCTCGATCAGGATTTTGTGCTCGCCCAGTTCGCACTCGGCAACCTGTATCGCGACCAGCACAAGCCGCGCGAAGCGGCGAAGCATTTCGGCAATGCATTGCTGATTCTCGCGCGGTATCCCGCTGACGATATCCTGCCGGAAGCCGATGGAATGACGGCAGGACGGCTGATGGAAATCATACGCAGCAGCATGCACAAAGAGGCAAAAGCGGCATGACCAAATCGGATGCACAGCCCGAGAAGACATCGCCGCCCAAGCGCAGCCGGGCGAAAAAACCGCTGCCCGCGCAGAACATCACGCCACCGCAGGAGTTGTGGGATGGCATCCTGCGGCAACGCGCACGCCTGCTGGCGGAGC
>CAMLME010000126.1 GCA_946481235.1 uncultured Methylobacillus sp.
CGCGACAGTCTGCTTGCCTGCGTTGAGTCCGACGAAGTGGCGTGGTCAGCCGGCAAGCCTGTCGAGACGATGGTGGCTGTGCATTTTCCCGAGATCGGCGAGCGTGTATTCGAGGTATGCAAATCCCCGCTCTTCAATGCACAAGGCGACCGGCGTTCGCTGGTCATCCTGGGGCGCGACGTTACTGAAAGAATACGGTCAGAGGAGCAGAGCAGCCTGTTTTCCCTGGTGCTTTCCAACACCAATGAAGCGGTGGCGATCACGGATGCCAACAACCGCATCCTGCTCGTCAATCATGCATTCGAACAGATCACGGGTTACAGCGCCAAAGAGGTCGTCGGCCGTAACCCGAGCATTCTTTCATCAGGCCGCCACGACCAGGATTTTTATAATGCATTGTGGCACCAGCTCAGGATGGAGGGCATCTGGCGAGGTGAAATCTGGGATCGCCGGAAGAATGGTGAAATCTACCCAAAATGGCTGGATATCAGCACCGTGCGCGATGGCACAGGCAAGGTGACCAACTTCATCGGCATCTTCTCGGATATTTCCGACCGCAAGGCCATTGAGGCTCAGCTGCAATTTCTCGCCTATCACGATCCCCTCACCAAGCTGCCGAATCGCCTGCTGTTACGGGATCGCTTCGAACAGGCACGGCATTCGGTCGCTCGGGATGATGTTGAAAGCTGGGTGGCAATGCTGTTTCTCGATCTCGACCAGTTCAAGAGTATTAACGATACCTTGGGTCACGTGTTGGGAGACCAGCTGCTGCTGGGTGTCGCCGAAAGGCTGAAGGGCTGTGTGCGCGAGACTGACACGATCAGTCGTCTGGGTGGCGATGAATTCGTCATCCTGCTGGCTGACGTGACCGATCTTGGTATCGTGTCGGTGGTAGCGCAAAAGATACTCGACCGGCTTGAGGATCCGTTCGATATCCATGGGCATGTCCTGAATACTTCGTTCAGCATCGGTATCGGCATCTACCCCGAGGATGGCGAGGATTTCGATACGCTGATGAAGGTCGCCGATACGGCGATGTATTACGCGAAAGACGCCGGGCGCAATGCCTACCGCTTTTATACCGAGCAGATGAATATACAGGCGATGGAACGCCTGCACTTGAAGAACGACCTGCATCAGGCGCTCAAGAATGGCGAGTTCATGCTGCATTACCAGCCGCAGCTAGACCTTGCCACCGGCAGGATTGTTGGCCTCGAGGCATTGATTCGCTGGAACAACTCGGAACACGGTCTGATCATGCCGGGGAAATTCATCCCTGTTGCCGAGGAAAGCGGCCTGATCGTGCAGATTGGTGAGTGGGTGCTGCGCGAGGTTTGCCGTCAGCAACGACTCTGGCAGGATGCCGGCTTCGAACCGCTGACGGTGGCTGTCAATCTTTCGGCCATCCAGTTCCGGCGCGGTGATATTGCCAATACGGTAATCAACATCGTGCGAAGTGCCGGCATCGCACCGCAATGGCTGGAGCTGGAGCTGACCGAATCGATCCTGATCCAAGATGTCGAGCGCACATTAAGCATGGTCGAGCAGTTGAAGGCAGCCGGTCTTAGCCTGTCCATCGACGACTTCGGTACCGGCTACTCCAGCCTCGCCTACCTGAAACGTTTCAAGGTGGACAAGCTCAAGATCGACCAGTCGTTCATCCGTAATATTGAAGTAGATCCCGACGATGCTGCCATTGTCCGTTCCATCATCCAGATGGCGCATGGTCTCAATCTCGTGGTGATCGCAGAGGGCGTGGAAAGCGACAAGCAGCTGGCCATCCTGCGCAATTACGGCTGTGACGAAGTGCAAGGGTATTTTTTCAGCCACCCTTTGCCAGCGGAGAAAGTCGTCAGATTTCTTGAAGAATGCAGGGTCGTATCCTGATCTGCGGATAATGTTGCCGTCAAAGGAATCTGCCTTTTTAGATCTACCCGCGCTGTGGATAGGTCGAGCGAGTCTGCACCAGGTCGCTGCTGTCGAAGACTTCGGCTACCCAATCGATGAACGCCCGCACCTTGGAAGAAAGGTGGCGATTCTGCGGATAAAGCGCGTAAATGGGTAGGTTTTCCGACAGATAGGTTCCCAACACAATGACCAGCTCGCCGGAAGCAATATGGTCCTGCACCATGAAGGTCGGCAACTGTGCGATTCCGGCGCCGGCCAGGGCGGCCGCCACGCAAGCGTCGCCGTCATTCAGCATCAGGCGGTTATGGCCGGTGATGACGGTTTTGGCGCCATCTTTGGTAAAGTCGAATTCGAAGATTTTCCCGGTCTTTGATGAGAAATAATGGACAGCCATGTGGCGCTCAATGTCGGTCGGCTTCTCGGGCATGCCATATTCCGCCAGGTAAGCCGGGCTGGCGCACGTCACGAACTTGAGCGAGCCGACACGACGAGCGACTAGCGATAAATCGGTCAACTCGCCGCCGCGAATCACGCAATCCACCCCTTCTTCCAATAAGTCTACCGGTCGATCGTTGCAGCCGACTTCCAATGCTATTTCGGGATAGCGCCTGAAGAAGTCCTGTAGTGCGGGGATGAGTATCCGCCTGCCGATGGAGCCGGGTACGTCCACTCGCAGGCGGCCCTTGGGGCTGGCCGTGGCCTGACTGACCAGCGTTTCCGTTTCCTCCAATTCCTGCAGCAAGCGCACAGCGCGTTCATAGTAGGCCGCGCCATCCGTGGTGACGCTGACATGCCGGGTTGTGCGATTAAGCAGCTTTACGCGCAAGCGGGCTTCGAGCGATTGCACCTGTGCCGAAACAGTGGTCTTGGGCAGGTTCAATGACAGTGCTGCCTTGGTGAAGCTCGCCAATTCCACGACTCGAGTAAAAGCCAGCATGGCATCGAAGCGATCCATAGATTCCTCTCAAAGTTTTATTGTCCATTTTAAATGGACAGTATTTCTAATATTACCGTATTTATCTAGATCTATTGCATAGATATAGTTTGCACAGCTTCAAACATCTCTCATTGTTCAAGGAGTACATAGCATGGCTAACAAACTCGCAAACAAAGTTGCCGTCGTCACGGGCGCATCCAAAGGCATAGGCGCTGCCATTGCCAAGCTTTATGCAGCAGAAGGCGCATCCGTTGTCGTCAATTATTCCTCCAGCAAGGCCGGTGCCGAGCAGGTAGTAGCGGACATCGTTGGCGCTGGCGGCAAGGCGATTGCGGTACAGGCCAATGTCGCCAACAAGGCCGATATCGAAAAGCTGTTCGCGCAAGCCACCAAGGCCTACGGCAAGGTGGACATCCTCGTCAACAATGCCGGCATCTATGAATTTTCGCCGCTGGAAGACGTCACCGAAGAGCACTTTCACAAGCAGTTCAACCTCAATGTGCTGGGCCTGATCCTCACCACGCAGGAAGCCGTCAAGCATTTCACCGAGGCGGGCGGCAGCATCGTCAACATCAGTTCGCTGGTGTCGGGCACCTTCGCCCCTGCAACCGGCGCGGTCTACAGCGCGACCAAGGCCGCTGTCGATGCGGTCACGCGCTCCCTCTCCAAAGAACTGGGCCCGCGCAAAATCCGCGTCAATGCCATCAACCCCGGCATGGTGGAAACCGAAGGCCTGCATAGCGTCGGTTTCGCCGAGGGCGAGTTCCGTACGTCCATCGAGAGCCAGACACCATTGGGCCGCATCGGCCAGGTTCAGGATATCGCTCCGGCCGCCGTCTTTCTGGCATCCGACGATGCCGCCTGGATCACCGGTGAGGCGCTGTACATCGCCGGTGGGTTGCGCTGAACGAGTGAAATACACCGATAAGGCATCACCATGGAACCGACATTGAACATTACCGACAGCACAGGCATGCCCTGGACCACCGGGTTTGCCTCGCAGCAGACTGACGAGAAAGTGGGGCTGCGCGTTTACGGCAAAGCCGAACGCGCGGTTCCGCTTCCGGTGATGCTGTATTTCCATGGAGGCTTGTTTAATTGCGGTAGCGTCGAAGATGCCGCCGGCCTGGCACGCAGACTGGCCAGCGAGGCTGTCATGGTTTGCGTGGATTACCCGCTCGCGCCAAAACTGCATTTTCCCGCGACGGTGGAGCTCGCCTTCGAGGCGCTGCTGTGGACTGCGGCGCATGCGCCTGAGCTCGGTGCCGATGCCACCCGCATCATCGTCGCCGGGGATCAGGCCGGCGGCAATCTGGCCGCCGTTGTAGCCATGATGGCGCGCGACCGCGGTCTCCGGGTCGACCACGCCAAGCTGCGAGGTCAGGTGCTGATCAGCCCCATGCTCGATCCGCAGCAGGCAACCCGCTCCATGCAGAAAGCCGATGATTGCCCGTGCCGCAAGGCTTGGAGCGATTACCTGCCATGCGCCAGCGATGCGATGCATCCCTATGCTGCGCCCGCCACTTCGCGACGTTTGGGCGGCTTGGCGCCGGCGCTCATCGTCAGCGCAGAACTCGATCCATTGCGCGACGAGGCCGAGCAGTACGCCGCCAAACTGATTGCCGCGGGCGTGCCGGTGCAGATGCGCCGCATCGAAGGCGCCCAAGGCAAATTGGCCCAACCCGAACATCCCGGTTTCGATCAAGTCGTGCAGGTCGTCAGCCAGTTTGTGGCCGACGCTGCATAAATCATTTATCCAACTTTCGTATCCATCGCAGGGAGTCAATCATGGAAACCGCTACCCCCTTCTTTTCTCGCAAACTTGTCGTCGTAGCCATCGGCCTAGCACTGATCGGCACAGTCGCCGGTATGTCGCTCAACAGCGAAGCCGCCAAGCCGCAGACCGTTGCCGCAGCGCCCACGCCAGTTACGGTAGCGCCGGTATTCGAACGTTCCGTGATCGAATGGGACGATTTCTCCGGCCGTGTCGAAGCCATCGAATACGTGGAAATCCGGCCGCGCGTAGCCGGGACCATCGACGCGGTGCATTTCCGCGAAGGCCAGCTGGTCAGGAAGGGCGATCCGCTGTTCACCATCGATCCGCGCCCGTATGAGGCGGAGCTGGCGCGTGTCGAGGCAGAAAAAGCACAGGCGCAAGCAGCATTGGAACTGGCGCAAACCGAGCTCGAGCGCACGCGCCGCCTCGCCGACGAGCATGCAGTGGCACGGCGCGAACTGGACCAGCGCGCGAGCGCCGTGCTGGAAGCGGAAGCGCGTCTCAAGGGCACCGAAGCGGCGATCATGACCGCACGACTCAACCTGCAATACACGGCGATCACCGCGCCTGTCAGCGGCCGCGTCTCGCGTGCAGAGATTACTACCGGCAATCTTGTCGGCACCGGCCTCAATACCCCGTCGTTGACGACGCTGGTGTCGGTCTCGCCGATGTACATCAATTTCGAAATCGACGAGCAGACCTTCCAGCGCTACGCGGCGCACGGCGCGGCCGGCAATTCCAATGTTGCCCGCATCCCGGTCGCGATCGGATTGAGCAACGAGGACGGGTATCCCCACCGCGGCCAGTTGCAGGCATTCGACAATCGCGTCGATACCGCATCCGGCACGATCCGCGTGCGCGCCGTCGTCAACAATGCCGACAATCTGCTGAC
>CAMLME010000127.1 GCA_946481235.1 uncultured Methylobacillus sp.
CGCCGCCCAAGGCCTTCGCCGGTTCGGCCAGCGCAGTCAGGTAGTCGGGGGAGACTTGGTGCCATAGCAACGGCAATGCGGTTTCAGGCAGCACGACCAGTTCGTTCGGGTGCTGGCGTGCAAGGTCGAGGTAGGTGCGCAGCGTGTTGCGGACCTCCTCGGGCTGCCACTTCATGTCCTGCGAAATATTGCCTTGCAGCAGGCTGATTGTGACCGGCTGGCCGACCGGCGTGCCCCATGCAATCTGTTTCAAGGCGCTCCCGCCAATCCAGAAAGCGAATAGCGCAATCAGCAACGGCCGCCGCTTCGCACCGCTCAACAACCCGGCCACCAGCGCGGCGCTTCCCGCCGCCGCCAGCGAAATCCCGAATACCCCAACGATAGGCGCGAGTCCGGCCAGCGGGCTGTAAGGCACTTGCGAGTATCCCAGCGTCATCCACGGAAAGCCGGTAAATATCCAGTTGAGCACCCATTCCAGCAGCACCCACGCGAAAGGCATGGCGTAAACGCGAAGATGAGAAAAGCGTGCGCTCACCCATCCGGCAGTCGCCGGGAATAGCGCCAAAAACGCACAATATGCTGTTGTCGCGAAGACCGCCGCCGGCACTGGCATGCCGCCGAAGTCATGCAAGCTGACGTAAATCCACGAAACGCCTGCACCGAACAGACCCAGCCCGTAGAAGTAGCCGAGCAGGAACGTTTGTTTGGGGGATTCAGCCTTGCGCCACAGCAGGAACAGCCCGGCCAGCGTCAGGATGGGGATGGGGTAGAGGTAGAAAGGGGCGTAGCCGAGGACGGCGAGTGCGCCGAGGATCAGGGCGGTAAAGCGTTGTCCGAACGGAGTTGCCAGGAGTTTTAGCACGATTTTTGGAAGTGGTCGTTATGCAAAGTTTGCATTATCCAAGAAAAGGCGGTTGTCTGGCCGCACAATCGTAGGGTGCAATAAGCTGCCTACCCCATTCTAAGCATTGCGCCACTAGCAATTTCCCATCGATAATTCGGGTAAAACAATATTAGGGAGACGATGATGCTTGTTGCTTGCCCCGAGTGCACCAAGGAGATATCCGACAGCGCATCAAGCTGCCCGCATTGCGGACACCCAATCAAGGATACTTTGGACATCGAGCGCGGCATCGCAGAGGCTAAAAAGAACGCCCGGTCGGGCCCAATCTTTCTGATTCTGGCGATCGTTGCCTTTCTGGTTATGCTCGGCACGCCGATGTTGCTGATCTTCCTGCCCCTGTTCGGCACCATTGCCCTGTCCATCATCTCGATTTTCCGAAAGGAAAAAGGCGCGGCCTTCTCATGGGTCATCATGCTGTTCGCTGTGCTGATATGGGCGGGATCTGGTAGCGAAACACTGAAGGCCGCCGGCAGCACGCACGATGCCGAAGTGGCCGCCAGTTCGGCCAAGCTTTCCGACGTCAATTGGTCGGCCGACCCTAGCTTTGGCACCGGCGGCAGCATTATCTACAATGTCGAGGTTACGAATACCTCCAACCGCAACATCGATCTCGCCAAGGTGGAGTTCACGACCTACGACAAAGCCGGAAAGCTGGTGACTTCAGACTTTACCTACGTCAAGGCCATACCGGCGGGCGGCAAGCGCACCGACAAGAGTTATGCAGACTACTATGGCACCGAAGAGAACGCCCAGGCCGTGGTGACCGAGGTACATTTCGGGAATTAGGCTGCTTCAACGAAGCGCCAACCTACGCGCACCCGATGCGATGTTAGGTTTCATTTGTTCAGCCCAACCCACCAATGCTTTTACTCACCTGCTCGTGCGAGTATCTTTGAGCTAGCGAGCAGGCTCGCATTTATTTCAAGGGCTGACTTTCACTGAAATATTTTGTGCCCGGATACGTTCTGCCAAGGCATCCATCCATTCCACAGAGATGCGGCTAAGGCGCAGTGCTTCGGCTTGCAGAGAAGGCCGTGCCAGTCCATACAGATGCACGCCCTTGATTTCGTTCTTCACTTCTTCAAGTAACGTAAGGTAAGCATTAATCTCCGCCTCCGACGGCGGTTCCCCATCCAGCGCAAACACACAAGTCTGTACCCAGGTCGGACAAGCCTGTGTGCACATCCGCAAACGCTCCAGCACGCCTTGGGGGTTGAGCCGCACATCGTTAATGCGGGCGATGCCTTCCGCTGTCGCGGCATCCACCTTGAACCAGACTTCGCCGTTGATTTTGCCGAGGTGCCGGATCGCGTCCAGCACGCCGGGTTTTTCGATCAGGCTGCCGTTGGTAATGAGGCGGACGGGAAGTTGGCCCAGCAGTTTGAAGTCGCGCAGCACGTTTTCGACCACGGCTATCGCCGCGCCGAATTCGGCGGAGCTGGTGGGTTCGCCGTTGCCGGAGAAGGCGATATCTTCCAGACGGCGGGCTTCGTCGGGAACGCGCTGTTGCATGAAGGTGCCGTGGAGGGTGTCTTGCAGCATGGTACGCAGTTCGCGTTCCAGTTGTTCCAGGTCGATCTCCGGGGCCGTGCCGCGGGTGAGGTTGGGCACCTGGCAGTAGATGCAGCGCCAGTTGCAGGCATTGTTGGGGTTGAGGTTGATACCGATGGAGACGCCGCGTGCGCGTCGTGATACCACCGGATAGACGTAGGTCATGCCGGCGCTGTCACGGTCGTGATCTGTGGCGTCGAGTTGCGGTTTGGGTGTGTTCATGACGGCATCGGTTGTGCAAAACGCAAAAATTGGAGTAATTTAAATCGGATCAAGCGGACATATTAATCGAAAGGGATGCAAAACTCAGTGCTATGCACGGGTGTCTGCATCGTTACTAATCGTTTCTGGCAAAGATGGGAGGTTGCAATGTTCAAGGAATTCAAGAAGTTTGCCATGCGCGGCAATGTGGTGGATATGGCGGTCGGTATCATTATCGGCGCGGCATTCGGCGCTATCGTCAAGTCGCTAGTGGATGATTTGATCATGCCGCCTATCGGTTTGTTGCTTGGCAATGTCGATTTTGCCAACCTGTTTATCGTGCTGAAGGAGGGCGCGATTGCAGAGCCATATGCTTCGCTGGATGCGGCCAAGAAGGCGGGGGCGGTGACGCTGAATTACGGGGTGTTCATCAATGCGCTGGTGAGCTTCACCATCGTTGCTTTCGCGGTGTTCTTGCTGGTGCGTGCGGTGAACAAGCTGCAGGCCGGCGAAAAGGCGCCGGATCCGACGACCAAGGATTGCCCGTATTGCTTTACCGCCATCCCACTCAAGGCGACTCGCTGCCCGCACTGCACATCCGAGCTTTAGAGCGGAGAACGCGCTTGTTCCGGCGACATTGCACCGCCGTGCCGGAACGGCGCTCGTTAGCCAGTCAGCCCTTCGACAGGCTCAGCTCGAATGAAGGTTCAGAATGGACCTTCTAGTGGAGTGGCTTCAGGCTCCATCACCGTCGGCGCGTCGGAGACAGTATCTTCCATCGTGCTGAAAACGACAGTAATCACCTTGTCGCCCACGAAGTCGAGCTCGGTCGTCTTGTAATAATCACCGTTCTCGGCGGTGTTGAGGTAGTGGTAGTGCCAGATGGAGCCCATGACCTCACCGGTTTCGTCGTCCTTCACGTCAATGGCGCGGGCGGGTTCGCCCAAGTGCTCGATGATCTGTGCTTTGTCGGCGGTTTGGATGCGCGCGACGAACTCATGTTCGCTCAAGGGAATTTCTTCGCTGCCCGCCATGGCTATGCCGGATAGGCTGACGAAAAGTGCTGTGGTAAGAACTCTCATGGTCTGCTCCCGAAAAATACTGGCGGTGTACCAATATGAGGCTAGGCGCTTCAGGAAAGTTCCCTCGGCTACTTGAGGGAGCCGCAGTAATTACACTTCTACCGCAGAGGCGGGCGTTTCCTCGACGTGCTCGACCAGCAGCGAATGCACGCGTCGACTGTCGGCGCGTAGTACGGTGAACCTGAACCCGTCGAAAACCACCTGCTCCGCCCGCTTGGGCAAATGACCGAATTTGCTCACCACCAAGCCGCCGATGGTGGAGAATTCCTCGTCGCTGAATTCCACGCCTAGCGCTTCGTTGAAGTCGGCGATTTCGGTGAGCGCCTTGACGCGGAAGCGGCCGCTGGCGTCGCGGAAGATGTTGTCCTCGGTTTCGTCGTAGTCATATTCGTCCTCGATATCGCCGACGATCTGTTCCAGCACGTCCTCGATGGTGACCATGCCGGCCACGCCGCCGTATTCGTCGACGACGATGGCGATATGGTTGCGGTTGCCGCGGAATTCCTTGAGCAGCACGTTGAGGCGCTTGGATTCGGGGATGAACACCGCCGGGCGCAGCATGTCGCGCACTTCGAAATCCTCGCCGGCGTAATAGCGCAGCAAGTCCTTGGCGAGCAGGATGCCGAGGATGTCGTCCTTGTTTTCGCCGATCACGGGAAAGCGCGAGTGGGCGGTTTCAATGACGAAGGGGATGAATTTTTCGGCCGGATCGGTGATGTCGATCACGTCCATCTGCGAGCGCGGGATCATGATGTCGCGCACTTGCATTTCGGAGACTTGGAGCACGCCTTCGATCATCGAGAGGGCGTCGGCATCGAGCAGGTTGCGCTCGTAAGAGGAGTGGAGGAGTTCTACCAGTTGTTCGCGGTCTTCAGGCTCGCGCAGGAGCAGGTGCGATATTCGTTCCAGCCAACTGTGTTTGTTACTACTGTCATCCGCCATTTTTTATGGCTTCCTTTTCAATGAGATACGGGTCAGCATAGCCTAGTTTCGTGACGATTTGTGTTTCCAGCGATTCCATCATTTCGGCTTCTTCGTCGGTTTCGTGGTCATAGCCCTGCATATGCAGCATGCCGTGCACGACCAGGTGCGCGTAGTGCGCTTCGAGCGGCTTGTTCTGTTCTTGCGCTTCCTTCTCGACCACGGCGTGGCACAGCACGATGTCGCCCATCAGCACGGGATCGTCCGCAAGGGGGAAGGTGAGCACGTTGGTGGCGTAATCCTGGCCGCGATAGTCGCGGTTGAGTTCGCGGCCTTCGGCTTCATCGACGATGCGCAGCGCGACTTCGGCGTCTTCTTCCAGCGCGGCCTGTGCCCACTTCTTGATCTGGGCGCGGGTGGGGGCGTTTTCAGGCTTTACTGCGAACTGTACCGCGAGATCGAGATGCGGTTTTTTTGTGGCGCTCATTGCGATTGCCCGGCCTCGTAACGCTCGTAGGCGTTGATGATCTTCTGCACCAACGGGTGGCGCACCACATCGTCGGAGAGGAATTGCGTCATCGCGATGCCACGCACGTCCTTCAGCACTTTTTGCGCTTCCACCAGGCCGCTCTTCTGGCCGCGCGCAAGGTCGATTTGCGTCACGTCGCCGGTAATCACGGCCTTGGTGCCGAAACCGATGCGCGTCAGGAACATCTTCATCTGCTCGGGCGTGGTGTTCTGCGCTTCGTCGAGGATGATGAAGCTCTGGTTCAGCGTGCGGC
>CAMLME010000128.1 GCA_946481235.1 uncultured Methylobacillus sp.
ACACGCAAAATCTTGTCGAAGGTTTGCAATACCGCGTCTTGCGTGATCAGCGTGAAATCTTCTTCTCCATCATGCCGTTCGATCAGGGTTTTTTTGACCCGGGATTCGAGGCTTTCCAGTTCATCGCGACTCCCACCTTCAATCAGAATCCGGAACAGGGTATTGGTGTCGAACATGGCCAGCGCCGTGGCGGTCGGTACGATGATGAGCTCATCGGTCGTCATGCCCATGCCGCGACCGCCTGCAGTCAGAACGCCAATCACGCGGAACCGCCGGTCGCCGACGCGTATCGGCTTGCCCAAAGGCGATGCTGTACCGAATAGCTCGTCGCGAATCACTGAGCCGATCACCGCGACATTGGAGCCGAGCCCAACATCGTTGGGAGGCAGAAAGCGACCTTGTGCCAGTTGCAGGCGACGGACTTCCAGAAAATCCGAGGATGTTCCGACCAGCATGACTTCGCGCAGCTTGCCGCCTACGCTGATTTCGGAGCTGCCAACAACGATGGGTGCCACCTTGCGCACGCCCTTGATCTGGAGCAAGGAGTCGGCGTCTTCCGCCGTCAGGTCGCGCGGTGTGGTCGTGACGAGGTTGGCAGGATTGAGACCGCCAGTTTCGGAGCGTCCGGGCAGGACGATCAGGAGATTGCTGCCGATGGCCGAGAACTCTTCAATGACGTAGCGTCGTGCGCCATCGCCGAGAGCCGTCAATACAATGACGGCTGCGACGCCAATCGACATGGCCAGCACGAGCAAGCCTGTGCGTAGCGGCGTCCCGGAGGCTGCGCGACGCGCGAAGAGCAGTGTGTCGGCAACGCGCATCAGCCTTGCTTCCGCTCGTCGCCCACGATAGCCCCATCCAGCATGGTCAATCGACGTGCGGCACGTGCGCCGAGCAACTGGTCATGCGTCACGACGATCAATGTCACGCCGCTGGCGTTGAGCGCTTCCAGCAGCCCCATTACTTCCTCGCCGGTGGCGCGGTCGAGATTGCCGGTCGGCTCGTCCGCCAGGATGACGGCAGGATGCATGACAGTGGCGCGTGCTATCGCGACGCGCTGGCGTTGTCCACCTGAAAGCTGGTCGGGACGATGATGAGCGCGATCTTCCAGGCCGAAATCGCGCAGCGCGGAAGCAACACGCCGGTTGCGTTCCGCTGGGGCGATACCAGCCAACATCAGGGGCAGCGCGATGTTTTCGCCCGCGGTAAGACGTGGGACGAGATGGAAGCTCTGAAATACGAAGCCGATGCGTTCGCTGCGGATCCTGGCCTGGTCTTCCGCCGTCAAGGTTGTCGCATCCTGGCCTTCCAGAAGGTAATGCCCCGCATCGGGACGATCAAGCAAACCCAGCAGGTTGAGCAGTGTCGATTTTCCGGAGCCGGATGGCCCCATCACCGCGACATATTCGCCCGCGTCGATCCCAAGGTTGATTTGACGCAGGGCATGAACCTCACTGTCGCCAAGCTGGAATACGCGATCTATGCCATTCAGTTGAATCAGGCTCATGGCGCTATCGATTATCTGGAAGGCTGTATTTGTTCCGGAATGGCCAATGCGTCGGCTTTCACGCCTTCCCGCTCTAGCGAAACCACGATACGGTCGCTTTCCGTCAGGCCTTCCGTGATTTCCGTGAATTCCCAGTTGCTGAGGCCGGTCTTTACCGAGCGTTCTTCCAGTTTGCCGGTGTCGGCGCGATAGACAAGTACCTTGCCGCCCTCCTGCAAGGCTGAAGTGGGGATGCGCAGTACGTTTTCGCGGGTATCCAGAATGACTTCCAGATCGGCGCTGTAACCGACCAGCAACTCGCCGGGAGCGGGGGCATCATCGAGCGTGGCTTCGACATTGACGGTACGCGCCTGCTTTTCGACGGCAACTACGTAAGGCGCAATCCGCTTCACATGGGCGGGTAGAACCTTGCCGGGCAAAGCATCAAGCGTGATGCGTGCGGACTGGCCGGCCTTGATCTTGGGTGCGTCAACCTCATCCATCGGGGCGGAAATGTACAAACAGGAGTCGTCGATCAAGTCGATGGCCGGCGGTGTGGCGACACCGGGCGGCGAAGGGGTGGTGTATTCGCCCAACTCGCCGACGATATCGGCAATCGTGCCTGAAAACGGCGCAACCAGGATGGTGCGTCCGCGTTCGACTCTAGTGACGCTGAGCCTGGCCTTTGCCTGCTCCACGTCGGCCCGTGTCGTCTCGCATGCGGCACGGCGCGACTGTGCTTCGTAACGTGCCTTTTCTTCAGCGCTGGTCGAGATGAATCCGCTGGCACGCAGATTCGCTGCGCGCTCCGCCTCGCGCTGGGCATTGTCGGCAATGGCGCACACATCCTCGACATGCCGTCGGGCGCTTTCCACCTGGGCTTGCGCCAATCGGCTCTGTGCCTGCTGATCTTCATTCCAGAGTTTGAGCAGGACTTGCCCCTTCTTGACGCGGTCGCCTTTCTTGACGCCCAGGTAAGTGATGCGGCCGCCGGAGATCGGCGAAAGACGCGTGCGCTGGCAGGCTTCGACGCTGCCTGCGCGCGTATTTGAAACGGATGACTCCACCTTGCCGCGACTGACTTCAGCCAGTACTACCTGAACCGGTTCGGGTTTGCTGTACCACCAGAAGAGTGCGGCACTGACGACGATCAGGAGCACAAAAATCAGCAGGCGGCGCATTGGCAACGGCGTGTCCTTAAAAGGGATTGTTCTTCTTTAAGATGATAAGTCCGAAGCATGAAAATAGGTAGTAATTAAAGCCATCTGGCGAGCCGCGGAATCTATCATGGTCCGTGAGGAACTTAGATGAACCGCTAGCCTGAATTATTCATTATTTATCCTATGGTTATAGGTGAATTCTTATTTAAAGATATAGAAATCCCCCTGTTCCGTGATATTCTTTTGGCGCGCGAATTTGAATAATAATTGTTTTAATTGTCAGAAAAAGGGATTTGCCAGCAATGAGAAGCCTTAGCATCTATTCCAAGCTCATATTGATTTTGATACTACCGCTCATCGGTATTGTTATTTATACGGGCATGAATGTTAGAAATCATTACCTGGAATGGCATAGCCTCTCAACGACGGAAACGTTGATGGACCTGTCGACCAGTCTTGGCGATCTTACCCATACCCTGCAAGTCGAACGCGGCTCCACGGCAGGATTCATCCAGTCCAATGGCGTGAAATTTGCACGGGAATTGCCGGACTATCGCGCCGCGACCGACCAGATGCTGACTAAAGTCAAAGCACAGTATGCCTCGCAGAAAAACGATTTGCCAGCACCGGCAAAGCAACAGATGGATGCTGCGCTGGACTCCCTGAAAATGCTGGATTCCACCCGGGCCGATGCCAGCAGACTGGCCATTCCCGCCAAGGAAATGGCGGCACGCTATACGCAGGCAATCGCGACGATACAGGACATTATTCCTGCAATAGCCGAGCAGAGCAGCGATCTTACGGTAACCAAGCTGATGACGGCCTACAACGCGTTTCTCAATTTGAAGGAACGCAGCGGACAGGAGCGTGCGCTGCTGACGGGCGTGTTTTCGGCCGACGCGATCGAGCCGGCGCAATATCAGGCGCTGCTCGGGCATATGGCGGCACAAAAAGCCTATCTCCATATTTTTGACGATTACGCGACGGAAGAATTGCTCGCGCAATACAAACAGGCCGCAGCGGGTGCTGCGTTCGCGGAAGTCGATTCGATGCGCAATGTCGTTATCGCAAAAGCGGCGGAAGGGCAGTTCGGCATCGAGCCGACGAAATGGTTCAGTACCATGACGGCACGCATCGATGCGATGCACGACATCGAAAAGAAACTGGCCGGACAGGTGCACGTCTTCGCGACGGAGAACGCCCAACAGGCCCATACCTCCATGGTTCTGAATATCGTCGTCGGCGTGGCGGTCCTGCTGCTGACCATGGGGCTGGCATACAAGGTGGTGCTGGATATCGTGGGCCAGGTGAAAGCGCTGCACGACGCTATCGGCAATATTCAGCGCGACAACGATCTGACACGCCGGCTCGAGGTTACGTCGGACGACGAAATCGGTCGTACCGCCCATGCGTTCAATCTACTGGTCGACAGTTTGCAGAACAGCATCCGTAAAGTGAACGAAAGCGCCGCCAAGGTCCTTTCGTTCTCGGAAATGCTGGCTTCCACCTCATCGCAGCTATCCAGCAGCACCTCGCATCAAAGCGAAGCGGCTTCTTCCATGGCCGCTGCGGTCGAGGAAATGACGGTCAGCATCGAACAGGTGTCGGAGAACGCGAAGCATGTGCAGGAAGTTTCGCAATCCAGCAACGAGCGCTCCAGCGAAGGCAGCACCGTGATACTGCAAGTTACCGAGGACATGCAGCAAATTGCGGAGGCTGTCCATGCTTCTTCCGTCATCATGGAAGAGCTCGGCCAGCAGTCTGATCAGATCTACTCCATCGTCCAGGTCATCAAGGATATTGCCGATCAGACCAACCTGCTTGCGCTGAATGCCGCCATCGAAGCCGCGCGCGCCGGTGAGCAGGGGCGCGGTTTCGCGGTAGTGGCCGACGAAGTGCGCAAGCTGGCCGAGCGTACCACGCGCTCCACCGAGGAAATCGCCGCGATGATCGGGAAAATCCAGAACGGTACCAAGCAGGCCATCGACAGCCTCGAAGTCGGCGTCGAACGCGTCAACCGCGAGGTCGAACTGGCGCAGCAGGCCGGTGAGTCCATCCAGCAAATCCACTCCGGTACCGAGGAAGTCGGTCAGGCCGTGGACGGCATTTCCAGTGCGATCCGCGAGCAAAGCGCCGCCAGTACCGAAATTGCCAAGCAGGTGGAAAAGGTCGCGCAAATGTCTGAAGAAATCAGCGCAGCCACCCAGACCAGCTCGGAAACAGCTTTGGAAATGAAGGCGCTGGCGCAAAGCCTGCAAGGGCAGGTCGCGCAGTTCAAGGTTTAGAAAGTTCGGGAAGAGCAAAGATAAAACGGGCGACTGAGGTCGCCCGTTTTTATGCCTTGAAGGCTTCGCCTGTGGTGAAGAAATTTCCGCCGGCGATATGGTGGATGGTGCGCAATTCGTCATGCCCCTCGAAATGCCAGCGCCCGTCCGAAAATACCCGCTCGTCCGCCCACGCCGCTACCACTTCCGCCAGATATAAATCGTAAGCGTCTCGGATGTGCGGTTCCGGGATCGCCTTGCATTCCAGCCACGCCACGCAGCCTTCCAGCAGCGGCGCATCGATCTTTGAGGCTGCAAACGTCGGCAGATCGAACGCCGCAAACTTGTCGGCTTCCGCCTTGCCCAGCAGTTCCCGCCCGGAACTCGATCCCACCCTCACCACCATCTCCGCCTGCGCCCGGCAAGGTACGTTGATCGCAAAACTGCCGGAAGCCTCGATCAACTCGCGGGTATAGGTGTTCTTGTCGATGACGATAGCGATCTTGGGCGGATCGAAGTCCAGCGGCATA
>CAMLME010000129.1 GCA_946481235.1 uncultured Methylobacillus sp.
TCCATGGCCGACAGGTTGCGGGTGTGCACGATGGCGGGCCGCAGTTGCCGGAAAATACGGAACAGCCGCCAATACACGCCGGGGTCATGGCCGTCCCGCTTCGCCATGTCGTGGATGGCGACGTTTTCCCGCTGCAGCCGTTTGCGGAAATCGGTATAGCCTTGCAGGCACACGATGGCATGCCGGTAGCGTTCTTCGGGCATGTGGTTGATCAGGTTGACGACGCCGTTTTCCAGGCCGCCGACGCCGAAGCGGTGGATGACATGCACGATCAGCGGAATGTCGGCGCGGCTCATCTGGTTTCCCCGGCCTGTTGCAGGCTTTGCCGTATTGTCGGCGCAGCGGCGGCAAGAAAACTTTCGATGGTCGCGACCGCTTGCGCGGGTTGTGTGTCATAGGGGGCGAACACCACGATATTGGCGCCGTCGTTGCCGGTGCCGAGGATGCGCTGTTTGGCCTGTAGCCATTTTGCGCGATAGGCATTGGCGGTTTGTGCGTCGGCCAGCCAGTACCACTGCCAGGCCAGCAGATGGCGATTGCCGCGCATCAGACGGCTTTGCCGAACGCTGCCGGGGGCGTTTGCCAGCTCCAGCTTGCGCATGGATTCCCCGGTCACGCTCCAGCTTCGTGTGTTTCCATCGACGAGCAGATTGCGCGAGGAAACCGCCTCGGCGCCCTGATGCTGATTGCGGAAAAAGGCGATGTAAATGCCGACGAAACTATCCCCGTTGCGATACTCCTGCATCACGGTGCTTGCCGCGCCGGGAGAGCTTGGCGTCAGTTCCGCGACGGGGGACGCGGCCGTCCATGGTCCTATGGTTTGCGGCAATGTCAGCGCAGCCGGGGCCGGGTTGAACGTCTGCTGCTCCAGAAAATGCAGATAGGCCTGCGGAGCCCAGGCGATCGCCAGCGCCGCGACGGCAACTCCGGCGGTCCTCTGGGGGTGGATAACGGCGATCCGGGCTTGTCCATTGGCCGCAGCGGCTTTGCGTTTCGCGGCGGCCTGGCCATCTTCACGCCAGAAACTGCCGGCCCAGAACAGCGCCAGCATGACCAGGCCGAAGAATAGCCAGCCGTAGATCAGATGATCGACCCCTACCGCGAGCCGCATGTTGCTGAAGTGCCCAAGCATTACGATCAGGTAGGCACGCAGGCCGTTGGCAATGATGGGCACGACGATGGACAGCGCGATGAACACCAGCTGGCGCCAACGCGAGCGATAGGTGAGATAGGCGTAGAGGCAGCCCAGTGTGAACGATGCAATGAGGTAGCGCAGTCCGCTGCATGCTTCCACCACCGACCAGTTGCCGCTGGGGATGCTGAAGTGATTGCCTTCGCGAAACACCGGGATTCCCGTCAGTTGTAATGCAAACACCGTAAAGTCCGCGGTGAAATTGATCAGCGGCAGGATGAATACCTCGCCGAAAGGAACGGCCAACAAGGTAAAGGCCAGCGGAAAGGCAATGGCGCGGGCGACGCGCAAACCGAGGATGGCTGCGACGAGCGCGGGAATCATCGCTACGAACATGTATTGGGCGACGACCTGTACTCCCGCAGATTGCGCCACCATCCACCCCAGCCCAAGTGCCGCGAAGGCGGCAAGCGCCAGGGCGCTGGGACAGGGGGTGAGCGATGCCAGGTAACCCCGCTCGCGCCAGATGAGATAGAGGCTGACGGGATAGATCATGAAACCATGCGCGAAGGTTTCCGAACTTTGCCAGAGGGCAACCAGGGACAAAGCCGTTTCCCGATAAATCCAGACCAGAATGACGATGGCCGTGATTATCAGCGCCAGGTAGCCGCGCCAGTGTCTGCCGGGCGGACGGGAGGTGAGCAATGGGGCCGAGTGTTTCATTACGCATGCCTCAGTTGCACAGCCGGCGTGGAATTCACGGGAACTCGCGCGAGAAGTTGATCCACCCGTTGCAGGCTGCCATCCCAACTGTAGCTCTGCTCCACCCGCTGGTGCGCCGCGGCTCCCAGCGTTTCGTCAGGCTGCGACAGTTGGGCTGCGATGTGTGCGATGAAGGCTGCCGCGTCTGGCGCCAGCAGCACCTCAATACCTGGTGTGGCCTCTATTCCCTCCAGCGCCTGCGGCGAAACGACGACTGCTTTTGCCATGGCCATGGCTTCGAGCACCTTGTTCTGGATGCCTCGCGCAATGCGTAGCGGCGCCACGGCTATCTGGGCGTGGGCCAGGTAAGGGCGGATATCCGGCACGCTGCCGGTCACGACGATGGCATCGCCGGCCAGCGCCTGCACTTCCGCCGTAGGCCGGGAGCCGACGATGTAAAACCGCACATCGGAAAATTGCGCGCGGATCGCGGGGAATACCTCGCGGGCAAACCAGCTGACGGCATCCACATTGGCCCAGTAGTCCATCGCCCCGGTGAAGACCAGCGCGCGTTCGCCGGGCGGGTAGGGGGTGTCGTAGCTGCGTGCCGGCGAAAAATACTCCAGATCCACGCCATTGCTGTAATAGCTGACGCGGTCGGCGCATTCGGGCGCCAGTTGCAGAAAAAGTTCGGCCTCGGCCGGCGAGACGAACGTGGAAGCATCGAAGCTGCCGGCGATGCGGCGCTCATAGGCCAGCAGCGTGCGCGCTTCGCGGCGATAAACCCAGTTGATCGGCCAGGGCTTGCGCTCGGCATACTGCCCCCATTTGTCGGAATCGACATCCACGAAGTCGATGACGCGATGCAGTGTCGGGTATGCCGTGAGGTATTGCGCCATGGCGGACGAATACACCACGGCATGGCGTATCGGCCGGTCTGCCATCAGCATATCCACCCAGCCTTGCATCGCGGCGCTTCGATAATACGGGAGGGTAAGCGGCTCGCCGCTCAGCAACCCATAGGCGCTGTGAAGCTTGGCCCAGCGCGGGTTCAAGGGCAGCAGTTTCAGTGCGCCCGTCAGTTGTTCGCCCAAGGTTTGCGCGTATGCCCAGTCTTCCGGGTCATCCACGAAAGCACCCAGATGCACTATGAAATTACGGGAAAGATGCCTGAGCAAATGATAAGAACGGATCTTGTCGCCCTTGTTGGGCGGATAGGGGATGCGGTGGACTAGTAGCAACAGCTCTTCCATGCCTTATCCCAGGTTTTTCACGATATGCGGTCCCAGGAAATTGGCGACCGCGGTCGGCAGCATGCGCCAGAGCTGGATAGGCAGGCGGTATTTGGGATTGAGCGGGTTGTGCTGCGGTACGCTGCTGGCGTTGACCAGGTAGTACTCGTAATGAAGCGGCGTCGGCTCGAAGCCCCAATGGCGCTTGAAATCGTATTGCCCCGTGCCCAGCTTGCTGCGGCCGTAGTCGAACAGCCGATAGCCGCGTTCGCATCCCCTGCGCATCAGCTCCCAGTACTTGAAGTCGTTGGCGGCCAGATGCCGGGCATCCTCGCGGTCGCCAGCGTAATAAGGGAGCACTTCATCCCTGAAATAGAACGTCAGCACGCTGCTGACCAGGTGCCCCTGATGCAGTACCGACAGGACTTCGCAGTCCTTGCCGAACACTTCCCGCAGCAGCGAAAAATAGCGTTTGGGCAGGGTGGGCGTGCCATGGCGCTTCACATTGTCGGCAAACAGGGTAAAGAAGCGGTCGACATCGTCGTCCACTTCGCTGACGAGACCATGCTGTATGCTTTTTCGTATCATCGCCCGCTGCTTGCGCGGAATGGCCAGCAGGTTTTGCTCGGGGTCTGGGTCTATCGACTTGCGGAAGGTGACGTACAACTCCTGCCCCGCCCAATCGGCATGAAACGGCTGGAGCTGGCGGTAGACCATGTGATTGACGTTCAACTCCCGCGCAAGGGCCTGCGCATGCTGGTCGAGCGCCTGACGGGCCTCCTCGTCCTCAGTCGCAATGCCGCCGTAGGCGCAGAATGCATTCGAAATCAGGGCGTGCCCGAACAGCAGACTCTTGATTTCGGTAAGCGGCAACACACCGACGATGGCGCCGTTGCGTTGCGCCAGCAGGTAATGCGTGCGATGGCCGAAGGCTTGTTCGATGACGGTTTTCCAGCCGGCGCGATGAAAAAACGTGGCTTGCGGGCAGTCCTCGACAAAGGCGTCCCATTTTTCAACGTCGGCGGGCGTGAGCAATGCGACCGTGGCGGGGGCGGCCTCTGCGGTTTGTACCGCATGCAGAAGTGCTGCGCCGCCGTTGTCCATGGCTAGCGATCCTCCAGGAATATGCGGTCTATGCGACCCCATTGAAAATCATGGAGCAAGGCGCGTATGCGCGATTCGGTGCGCGAAAGATTGATGTAATGACGGAAACGGGTCTTCAGGCAGAGATTCTTTTGTCGGGGCTGTCCCGGATCGATCTCCCAGGGGTGAAAGTAGAAAATGCAGGGCTGCTGGTCGGTATGGTTGACGCGGTACATGAACCAGCGGGAAAGCCCGTACGGCAACAGGCGGAAATAACCGCCCCCGCCAGCCGGAAAATTGCGCCCGAACAGCTTCACTGTGGTGGCAGGCAGCTCGACCAGGCCGTCCGGCCCGCGTGGATGGAATTTGAAGCGGGGGGCGTCCGGCATGCCGTAGTGGTCGTGGCGTATCGGGTAAATGCTCGAGCTGTAGCGGTAGCCTGCTTCCCGCAAGACATCCAGCGCCCAGAGATTGCGCGATCCTATCGAGAAGCTGGGCGCGCGGTAACCGATGACCGCCTGGCCCCCGATATCTTCCAGCAGTTTCTTGCTGCGGGTGATGTCTTCCTGAAACTCGTCCGGACTTTGATCCGTCACGCGTTGATGATTGTGGCCGTGGCTTGCCAGCTCGTGGCCGTTGTCCACGATGAGGCGCACCATGATCGGGTAGCGCTCCGCAATCCAGCCGAGGGTGAAAAATGTCGCTTTGACCCCTTTTTCATCCAGCAGGGTCAGGATACGCTCAATGTTGCCCTCCACCCGGCATGACAGGGATGGCCAGCTATCCCTTGGGATGTGGGCGGCGAAGGCCGAGACCTGGAAATAATCCTCCACGTCTATGGTCATCGCGTTGCGTATCGGAATGCGAGTGGTTTGTTCCTTGTCTGCGGGTGTCGTCATGATAGTCAACTCCGCAAGTCATCTTCCGGCTATTCCGAAATACTCGCGGCAGAGCATGTCGCGATCCGGTCATCCCGGATTCGGCGTGCCGGTCCACGGCCGATTCCGGTGCGATACGCCTCCGCATTATCTCCGGCGCACGAAGGTAAGTGCGGGGGCGAATGTGCGGAAGCCGATATCGCGGAAAGCATCAGTTCGGCTCCTTGTGCTCGAGGTTTTTCACGTTGGGCAGGGAGAGGATCTTCTTGAGCAGCCCCAGCACGGAAACGACGGATCGCTCCATCTTGGCGAGTCGCTTTTCCATGTTTTCCAGCGCCTCGTCAGGATTT
>CAMLME010000130.1 GCA_946481235.1 uncultured Methylobacillus sp.
ATTTGCAGTTCATTCAGCAAGCCATGCCATTTAAGGCCGTCGCCGCCTTGCGGCAAATACGGCTGGATGTCGCGTCCCAGAACCTGCGCCAGAGGATGTGTACGCAACTCGGGCCGCTGCGCGAGACTGAGATACCAGCGCCTGGCGCCTGCCGCATGAAAGCGCATGCCGTCTGCCGCGAAATGGCGGTTGAGCGCATCAACGAGTTGTTGCGCTTGCTCCAGCTGCAATTCGGACGCACATTCGGCGAGCGCAAAACTGTCGCGGTGCAATACCAGTGAAACCGGGTCGGCGCAGAGCCAGTACCCGTCCGGCTGCAAGCCGTCGCCCAAGACCGCGTAAGGCGCCGCCGGGACATCCTGCTGCTGCACGACATCAAATCGGCGGCATAGCCAATCTGCGGTATCGCCCGCCCGTTCGCGTTGTGCGTGACGCAAGAGCGTGCGCAGCGCCGGCCCAGCGATGGAGGCGGCAACAGTGCCGCGGGCAAACCCCGGCAACAGTAGTTGGCAATGCAATTCGGATTTCAATGTCTTTGCAATCAAAGTGCGCTAGTATTTGCCATATTTCAAAAAAAGCATCGCCAAGATGGAACTGATATTGTGGCGACATGCGGAAGCTGAAGACAGCATTCCCGACATGGCGCGAGAACTGACTTCCAAGGGACAAAAGCAGGCAAAACACGTGGCCGCCTGGCTGAAACCTCGCCTGCCGGAAGGCACTCGCATCCTGGTCAGCCCCGCACTGCGCACCCAGCAAACCGCAACGGCGCTCGGTGTGGATTTTAGCACGCTGGACGCGCTCGCCCCGGATACTGCGGCGGAAGCTGTCCTTGCGGCGGCCGGGTGGCCCAACCATCCGCAAAGCGCACTGATCGTCGGCCATCAGCCGACCTTGGGAGAAGTTGCCTCCATCATGCTTCAAAGCGCCATCCCATCCATGAGCATCAAGAAAGGTGCCGTCTGGTGGTTTAGCGCGCGTCGAGGCGACCCGCAAGACATTATCCTTAAAGCCATGATTTCCCCGGACATCCTGCAGGATTGATCGACGGCGATGGCCCTTCAGCGCTTTCTTGTTGTTATATGTACAGCCTGGCCTCTTTTTACCTCTGCGGCCGACGTTACCAGCGAACTTAGCGAGGAGGCCTACCTCGGCGAAATGCCCACGGTCCTGACCGTATCGCGCATGGCCCAGCCTGTAGACGAAAGCCCTTCGGCGGTCACGGTCATCGACGAAGAAACGATACGCGCATCCGGTGTCGTCGATCTCACCGATATCTTCCGCCTGGTACCGGGGATGTATGTCGGACACAATGCCGGCTACTTCCATACCGTCAACCCCACCGTCAGTTACCACGGACTGACCGACGCCTACTCGCGCCGGATGCAGGTGCTGATCGACGGGCGTTCGGTATATTCGCCGATCTATGGCGGCGTGCAGTGGAGCGACATTCCGCTCGCCATCGAGGACATCGCCCGCATCGAAGTCACGCGCGGACCGAACTCCGCCAGCCACGGCGCGAACTCTTTTCTTGGCGTCATCAACATTGTCACCAAACACACCTCGGAAACCCTCGGGAATATGGCGACATTGACCGCAGGTGGCGACCGCAAGGGGGTCACGCTGCGCCATGGCGGCAAAGAGGGCGACCTGCAATACCGTATCACCGCCGGCCTGAAAAACGATGATGGCTTGCAGGAGCGCAATGACGACAAGCGCATACGGATGCTGAATTTCCGTGCCGATTATCGTCTCAACGCGCGAGACGAGCTGGAGTTCCAGTTCGGCTATAACGGCGGCGACCGCGAGGAAGGCATGCTGGAAGAGGATGACTTGCTGTTCCTGCCGCGCACCAAGCAGGTCACCAGCCATTTCCAGCAACTTAACTGGCGCCGCACGCTGGATACCCATTCGGAATTCAGTCTCCAGGCTTACCACTCGCGCGACGAATCCGACGACTTCCTGGCTTCCGCCGACCTGACCGGCGTGGTGCCTATCCTGGTAGACCCACGGATTATGCGCAATCACGATGTAGTGACCGATCGCTACGACATCGAGGCGCAACATACTTTCGCCCCGACGGCGTCCACCCGCCTGGCCTGGGGTGGCAGCATACGCCTGGATCGCACCAAGGCGCCATTCTTCCTGGGCACAAGCGATACTGAAAACTTCCGCCTCGGCCGACTGTTCGGGCATCTCGAATGGACCCCGCTGCCGCGCCTGGTATTGAATGCCGGCGCGATGCTGGAAAACAACAGCTTCACCGGCACCGACATCACGCCGCGAGCCAGCGCCAACTTCAAACTTGCGCCGGGGCATACCGTGCGCGCCAGCATCTCGACCGCAACCCGCACGCCGACGCTGCTGGAAGAAAAATTCAACACCCGGAACGTTCTACCGACAGTGGTGCCGGGAATCACGATACTTAACCAGCTCTATCTGACTAACGGCGGCCTCTCGCCCGAGCGCATCACTTCGCGCGAGCTCGGCTATCAGGGAAACTTCGGCCGCCTGACGCTGGATGGACGCCTGTTTCACGACAAAATCCGCGACATCATCGACGGCTACGAGCTGGAAAACTTCCCGCACGATCCCGCGCTAACGGCCGTCCCTGCAGACACCAATAGTTACCGCAACACCAGCGACATCAACCTGCACGGCTTCGAGGCCCAGGCACAGCTGCGACTCGGCACCCACACGCGCATCATCGGCAATTACTCGCACATTCGCATCAACCCGAACATGAATGCCGATTTCACCAGCGATGGCGAGGAAAGCCGCTTTCGCGAACTCAGCGAATCCATGCCGATCAACAGCTTCAGCCTGCTGGCCTGGCATCGCTTCGGCAGCGGATGGATGGGCACGGTCGGCTATTACCAGACGGGCGAGACGAAAATGCCGGGCGACGGCAATCGTGTCGATTCCGCCCGCCACTGGGATTTGCGGCTGGCGCGCAGCTTCACTCTGGGCAAGACGCAAAACGAGATTTCGCTGAGTTCGCAGAACGCACTCGACCACGACAACCAGGAGTTCGCCCGCTACAACACCATGCAGCGGCGCACCTATCTGCAATATCGCGTGGATTTTTAGGTCGTGCCGCAGATCACTCCCACCCTGTTGTTCTGCTGCCTCGGGCTGCTGGCACTCACACCCGCCGCGTTTGCCTATGACCGCGTCACGGTACTGGTCGGCAATACATCCAGCGCAGGCGATGAATTCATCCGCGAATTCAGGAGCCAATTGGCCAAACAAGGGGTAAATCAGGTCAGTATCCGCAATATTTCCGGCGCTGCTCTTGCCTCGACAGACGACGGAATGCTGGTCGCGGTCGGCGTCCAGGCCTTGCAACATGCTGCCAACCAGAAGGGAAACCACCCCGTACTCGGGGTACTGATCCCGCAACCGGCTTACGCAAAGATCCGCGCTTCCGCAGTCAACTCCAACATCTCCGCCATCTTCCTCGACCAACCGCCGTCCCGCCAGATGCGCCTGCTGCACCAACTGCTGCCGCAGGCAGAGAGCGTCGGCATTTTGCTCGGGCCGACCTCGACGCGAGACAGCGAAGTACTGACCAAGGCCGCGCAAGACAGCGGACTCAAGGCGGTCATGGCGACGATTCAGCACGAAGACGACCTGACCTCATCATTAAAGCCGCTTCTGGAATCCTCGAGCGTGCTGCTGGCCGTGCCCGACCCCGTGGTGCATCAGCGAGGCACCGCACAAACCCTGCTGCTCACCAGCTACCGCTACCAGAAACCGCTCATCGGCTACTCCCAGGCGTACGTCACCGCCGGCGCACTGGCTGCGGTCTATAGCAGCCCTGAAGACATCGCCCGCCAGGCCGCGGAAATCACCAGAAACTACCCGGACCGGCAGAGCGCACTGCCGTCGCCCCAGCCGCCGCGCTATTTTTCCGTTGGCATCAATCGTCAGGTCGCGCGTTCGCTCAATATCGAGATCCAGGATACGGAAGCACTGACGAAATACCTGATCAAGGAAGAGCAATAGCATGAAAACTTTTGCCAACATCCGATCCCGCGTCCTTATTCTGGCAATATTGCCAGCGCTGATCATCGCCGTACTGCTGACCGTGCATTCCACCCGGCAAAGCCTGCGCGAACTGGATAACGGCCTGCACGACCGCGGCCGCATCATCGCGATACAACTGGCTGCGGCTGCCGAGTACGGGGTGGTTTCCGGCAACAATACCTTCCTGCAGAACCTGGTACAGCAGACGATGACGCAGGAAAACGACATCCAGGCTGTGCTGGTGACCGACAATCAGGGCCGCACGCTCGCCGTCAGCGGAAAACCCATCCTGCAGGAAGTCATCCAGACCGTCAGCAAGGCATCCGGTCCACGGGAATGGAATGCCGCCAACAACATGATGTTCAGTGCCCCCGTCATCCGCAGCGTCATCGAAATCGACGATTACGAGGGTCTGTCGGATGTCGATGTCCGGCAAGATCACAAGGTGGCCGGCCAGGTATTCGTCGTGCTGGCGACGGCGGATCTCGCCAACCTCAAGGAAAGCATGATCGGCCAGAACCTGCTGATCGCGTTTTCCGGGCTGGCGATCAGCGGCCTGATCGGCTGGCGCATGGGGCGCGGTATCGCCCTGCCCATCCATGGCATGGCCAAGGCCGTGGGCAAGGTGGCGGAAGGTCATCTCGACACCCGCATTCCGGAAACCTCGGCAGGCGAGCTGGGAAAGCTGGAGCGCGGCTTTAACGAGATGGCCTCAAAGCTGCAATTGGCACACGGCACGATGCAGGAGCGCATCGACGAAGCGACCCAACAGCTCAGTTATCAAGCCCGCCACGATGTACTGACCGGCCTGATCAATCGCCGTGAAATCGAAACGCGGCTGGATCGCGCACTCAAGAGCGCACGGGAATTCGGCATGCATCATGTGTTCTGCTACATGGATCTGGACCAGTTCAAGATCGTCAACGACACTTGCGGGCATCATGCCGGCGACACGCTGCTGCGGCAGCTGAGCCTGATCATGCGCCAGCGCGTGCGCGAAGGGGATACGCTGGCCCGCCTCGGCGGCGACGAGTTTGGCCTGTTGCTGGAAAACTGCTCCATCAGCGATGCGCGTCGCATGACCCAGGAGCTGCTGGATATCGTGAACGAATTCCGCTTCGTGCATGAAGACAAGATCTTCGGCGTGGGCGTCAGTATCGGCATGGTCGCCATCACGGCCCAGACCGCATCCGTCGAGAGCCTGCTGAGCGCCTCGGATACGGCCTGTTTTGCCGCCAAGGACAACGGGCGCAACCGTATTCATCTATTCGAGCCGGAAGACGACGATGT
>CAMLME010000131.1 GCA_946481235.1 uncultured Methylobacillus sp.
TGCCCCTGCTCGGCCACTGCCTGGGCGGGCAGCTGATGGCCAAGGCGCTGGGCGGTGAGGTCACCGACAACGCCTGCCTGGAAATGGGCTGGCATGGAGTCGAGGTCGTCGACAAGGCACAGGCCGCGCCGTGGTTCGGCGACTTGAACAGCTTCACCACCTTCCAGTGGCACTACCAGACCTTCAGCATCCCGCCGGGCGCGGTGCGGTTGTTGCGCAACGATTACTGCGAAAACCAGGCTTTTGCGCTCGGCCCGCACATCGGTTTTCAGTGCCATATCGAGATGACGGCGCGCATGGTGAAAACCTGGTGCGCAAGTGATGCGGATGAAATTGCCGCCTCCGCTGGCACGCCGTCGGTGCAAGCCGTGGCGGACATACTGGACGGGCTGGACGCGCGCATCGAGGCGCTCAACGATGTCGCGGAAGGCGTCTATCGCCGCTGGATATCCGGCTTGAAGTGAACCCCTCCGCAACGGCGATCTAACCATTTGGGAGTAATCCCTAATTGGAATGGTAAGCGCCTGATTCGGGCTGGATAATTGCCCCAAGTTTGATGACTTTTGCAAGATCTTGAGCGGTCATCGGCTTATCTCCTCTCTCTCCCCCGAATGGTGAGAACCTGGAAGGGGGTTGGATCTAGAGATGCATGCACCGGGCACCGTTCTTTTTCTTGTTCAGGATGGACTCATGCAGGTACTCCCGACCCCCTTCGTCTTTTTTGAGAGAAAGGCAGTCCGAGCGGTATGGCATGGGCAATGATCGTGTGATTGAAAGGCGAACATAATGAATTTACCCATCGATTTTCCCGTACTACCCATCGAAGACGTGCAGAACACCCCGGACCTGCGTCGCATGGCCATCGACAAGGTGGGCATCAAGGCGCTGCGCCATCCGGTCAGAATCCAGGACAAAACCGGCGGCGTGCAGCATACCGTCGCCACCTTCAACATGTACGTGCACCTGCCGCAGCACTTCAAGGGCACCCACATGTCGCGCTTCGTCGAGATCCTCAACCTGAACGAGCGCGAGATCACGGTAGCCAATTTCGAGGCCATGCTGCGCGAAATGGCCGTGCGCCTTGAGGCCGAATCCGGCCACATCGAAATGAGCTTCCCGTTCTTCGTCAACAAGTCGGCGCCCGTGTCCGGCGTGCAGAGCCTGATGGACTACGAAGTCGAAATGCACGGCGAGATCCGCGACGGCCGCACCAGCGTCACCCTCAAGGTGCTGGTGCCGGTGACCAGCCTGTGCCCGTGCTCCAAGAAGATTTCCAGCTACGGCGCGCACAACCAGCGCTCGCACGTGACCATCACCGCGCAGCTCAACGATTTCATCTGGGTGGAAGACCTGATCCGCGTGGTCGAAGAGCAGGCGTCGAGCGAACTCTACGGCCTCCTGAAGCGGCCGGACGAGAAATACGTTACCGAGTACGCCTACGACAACCCCAAGTTCGTCGAGGACATGGTGCGCGACGTGGCGGCACAGCTCAATGCCGACGCGCGCATCGCCCGCTATTCGGTGGAATGCGAGAACTTCGAGTCCATCCACAATCACTCCGCCTATGCGGTGATTCATGGCGGGAGCGCAGCATGAACGACATCAACCCCGCTTTCCTCGGGCTGGATCATGAATACCAGGTGGGCATCAGCCCGATCACCGACATCATCGATGACATCCGCGCCGGGCGCATGGTGGTGCTGGTAGACGAGGAAGACCGCGAGAACGAGGGCGACCTGGTGATGGCGGCCGAATTCGCCTCACCGATGGACATCAATTTCATGGCCATGCACGGGCGCGGGCTGATCTGCCTGACGCTGACCGAAGCGCGCTGCAAGCAGCTGAATCTGTCGCGCATGGTCGAGCGCAACGGCACCAAACTGGGCACCAATTTCACCGCCTCCATCGAAGCCGCGCAAGGCGTGACCACCGGCATTTCCGCCGCGGATCGGGCATTGACGATACAGGCAGCAGTAAAAGCGGATGCGAAACCGGCCGACATCGTCAGCCCCGGGCATGTGTTCCCGCTGATGGCGCAGAACGACGGCGTGCTGGTGCGCGCCGGGCATACCGAGGCCGGCTGCGACCTGGCGCGCATGGCCGGACTGGAACCGGCGGCGGTGATCTGCGAGATCCTCAACGACGACGGCTCCATGGCGCGCCTGCCCGACTTGCGCGCATTTGCGGCGCAGCACGGCCTCAAGGTGGGCACCATCGCCGACCTGATCCGCTACCGCAGCCAGACCGAAACGCTCATCGAGCGCGCCGCCGAACGCATCATCACGACGCCCTACGGCGAATTCCGGCTGGTGGCCTACCATGACCGCACCGCGCACGAAACGCACCTGGCGCTGGTGAAAGGCGAGCCGGCAATGGCGCGCGATACGCTGGTGCGGGTGCACGAGCCGCTGTCGGTGTTCGACCTGCTCGACTGCGGCAGCCGCACCCATGCCTGGAGCGTGCCGCGGGCGATGGAAAAGATCCAGCAGGCCGAGGCCGGCGTCATCGTCCTACTGCGCCGCGCGGAAGAAGGTGGCGACCTGATCGAGCGCATCCGCCTTGCCGATGAGCCGGTGCATAGCCGTCACATACTGCGCGACTACGGCATCGGCGCGCAGATCCTGCGCGACCTCGGCGTCACCACCATGCGTTTGCTGGCGACACCGCGCAAGATGCCGAGCATGACTGGCTTCGGCCTGGAAGTGACCGAATTCATCGAACCCGGCCTATGACCAGCTATGTGTTGAACCAGGCCATCAGCCAGCACCATGCGCGTAACCAGCGCTGGGGTTTCACCTGGGCCATCTGGACCGCCATCCTCTGGGGCGCCTGGTACGTGCCCGGCACGGCGCTGTGGTACGAGCATCCGTATGTGGACATCGCCGCCGACCAGCAATCGCTGCGCCTGGCCGCAACGGCGGTGATGACCTGGGTCCATGCCATCACCGTGATGCTGTTCCTGCTGCTGTGGAACGGCGTGCTGGGCAAGGTGCGCGATTACGGGCGCACCATCGTGCGCTTCCGCAAGATTTCCAAGTGGTACGCGCTGGCCTCGCTGTGCGGCGGGCCGATGGCGATTTTCGGCTCCTACATGGCGATGGGCTTCGTCGGTCCGGTGTTCGCCGCGATCACCTCGCTGTTCTACCCGGTGGTGGGCGCGGTCATCGCCACCCTCTGGTACAAGGAAAAAATCTCGCGGCGTGCCGCCTTCGGCATGGGCATCATCATCATGGGCGGCGTCGTCATCTACGGGCCGGGGCTGTTCGGCGAGATGGACATCACCAACAACAACGCCTGGCTGGGTTATGTCGGCGGCATCATGTCGGCCATCGGCTGGGGCGCGGAAGGCGCGGTGGCGGCGCGGGCGATGGACGTGACCGACCCGGATGTCGGCATCCAGTGCCGCTTCAGTTTCGAGATTCTGTTCTGGGGGCTCTTGATCCTGCCGGTATTGGCGCTGTTTACCGATCTGCCGATCTGGTCGCTCATCGTCGCCACCGTCACCGGGGGCAAGGCGATGCTGTGGATATTCCTGGCGGCGGCCTGCCATGCCTATTGCTACACCGCGTTCTACAAGAGCTTCAGCCTGATCGGCGTCGGCCGGGGCGAAGCGGTGGGCAACCTGTATGCGGTATTCGCGCTGATCTTCATCGCCATGTTTACGCTGCAACTGCCGCAATGGTATTTCCTGGTCGGGCTGGTGCTGACGGTGCTGGGCAGCTTTGTGATGTTCGCCGAACCGGCGGAATCCATCGCCCAGCTGCGCGATCACGGCCCAGTGGAGGAGGGAGCATGAAACTGCATCAAAAGGGTTTTCTGCTGGTGGAAATCAGCAAGGCGACGAGCATCTGGGACAGCGATCTGATCACCAGGGCGCTCAAGGAATACGGGCTCAATGGCAGCTACTGGGTCAACAGCCTGCGCGTGGCGCTGGACGAGCTGGCCGCGGCCGGCCTCATCGTGCGCATCGGCAGCCGGCTGGATGACGGCAAGGAAATCGCGCCGGGCGCGCTGCTGTTCCACTGGCGCCTGTCGGAATTCGGACGCACGCGCATGCGGGATACCGGGCTGTTGAACTATCCATGAAAGGCAAGGCATGAGCGAGTTCTGGGGGTATCCCTATGCGGATGTGCTGGCGGTGCTGGTGATCGGCGGGTTCAGCGCGGTGTGCCTGTTTTGCGCACGAGCTTTCGTCAAGAACTACTGATTCCCGCCGCGGCCATATAAACTGGTATCCGGCGCCATCGCCGGATTTTTTGCATCTGCTACAGGGACATCATGGACTGGATCATTCTCTTCATCGCCGGACTGTTCGAAACCGCCTGGGCCATCGGCCTCAAATACACCGACGGATTCACGCGCCTGTGGCCGAGCGTCGGCACACTGGTGGCGATGATCATCAGCGTCGTGCTGCTGGGCTACGCGATGAAGTCGCTGCCGGTGGGCACCGCGTATGCCGTGTGGACCGGCATCGGCGCCGTGGGCACGGTGATCCTCGGTATCGTCCTGTTCAGCGAGCCGGTGAATGTCGGGCGGGTGGTGTCGATTGCGCTGATCATTGCGGGGATTATCGGGCTTAAGTTTGTCAGCCACTAATGGGGTGCGGCGACGCTTACGCTATTCCAGCGCGGCTAGACCTTGAGCAGGCCGCGAAACCCTCTGGCAGCGTAGTAGGATTCAGCACCGTTGTGATAGACGAATACCTGGTCATAGCGACGGTCGCAGAAGAGGGCGCCACCAAGCTTTCTAATGCTGGAAGGCGTTTGCACCCAGCTTGAAGTCTTCCTGTCGAAGTCACCAAGCGTTTGCAATGCCCGGTATTGTTCTTCGGTCAGTATCGTAATGCCCATCGAAGAAGCCATTTCAACGGCACTACCGCCAGGTTTGTTTTCTTTTCGTGACGCCAGCGCATCCCCGTCGTAACAAAGGCTGCGTCGGCCAGCTGGACTTTCAGGTGAGCAATCACAGAAAGTGAACTCGCCGGTTTGTTGATCATGACCAATGACGTCCGGCTCGCCACCTGTACGTTCCATTTCATGGAGTGCCTGAAGCTTTCCTGCATCGGCTTCCAGTTTCGCTTGAACTGCGCTCCAGTCAATTCCCTGATGACGGCCCATGTTCTTCTCGAACCGATCTTTGAGTGCTCTGATCAACTCATTATGCAGAGGTGCGTCCATCCCTCCGTCTCCTTCCTCCACAACTTATAAAAACGATTCTGAACCTATTTGATTCATTTCAAATGTTCTGCATTACTACTACCCGCTAATTGCGCTGGTGCTTGCAGTGATTGCGCCTGT
>CAMLME010000132.1 GCA_946481235.1 uncultured Methylobacillus sp.
AAAATCTGCAACATTCGGCCCAAATGCTTGATACCTCTGGTGCCGAGGTGTTGCGTAGCGTGGTGACCAATTTGCAGGCAGATACGCACAAGATGCGTTCGGCAGTGGTCGATCTTCAGGGTAATCTGGCGCATAGCCGGCAGGAAATCGAAACGCTGAAGCGCGAGCTGGAGCACGCGCGGGTCGAGGCGTTGACCGATCCGCTGACCGGGGCGCTGAATCGTCGCGGTTTCGACATGCAGTTTTCCCGTTTGCTGGCAGAGTCGGAAACTTCCAATGGCGAAATCTCGCTGATCATGCTCGACATCGATCATTTCAAGAAAATCAACGATACGCACGGCCATCTGTTTGGCGACAAGGTGATCCGCGGCGTTGCCGAGGTGCTCAAGGCCAACGTCAAGGGCCGGGACGCTATCGCTCGACTGGGTGGAGAGGAATTCGGCGTCCTGCTGCCGGATACGTCGTTGTCCGGCGCGCAAGTGCTGGCGGACAGGATACGGCAGATGGTGGAAAAAGGTCGTATACGTCGGCAGGACGGCAAGGATGAAGTTGGAGGCATCACCATTTCACTGGGGGTGGCTGAACTTAATCGCGACGAAGATACGGCCGCCTTCCTCAACCGCGCAGACAAGGCGCTCTATTTTTCCAAGGAAAACGGCCGCAACCGCGTCAGCATCGCGCCGCAGTAGGTATACTGGAGTTTTGCACCTCTGCAAACTTCAGAAATGTTCGACCCCAAAGCCTTCCTGAAAGAACTTTCCAGTCTTCCCGGCGTTTACCGCATGCTCAACACGGCAGGCGATGTGATATACGTTGGCAAGGCGCGCGACCTGAAAAAACGCGTGTCATCGTATTTCCAGAAAAACTTGCCCAGCCCTCGCACCCGCATGATGGTGTCGCAGATCGCGAATATCGAAACCACGGTGACGCGTTCCGAAGCCGAGGCGCTGCTGCTGGAAAACAACCTCATCAAGAGCCTGATGCCGCGGTACAACGTGCTCTTCCGCGATGACAAATCCTATCCGTACATCATGCTCTCCGGGGACGAATATCCTCGCTTGGCATTCCATCGCGGCAGCCAGCAGAAGCAGCACCGGTATTTCGGGCCTTTCCCGAATGCGGTGGCGGTGCGCGAGAGCATCCAGTTACTGCAGAAAGTTTTCCGCCTGCGTACCTGCGAGAATTCGGTGTTCAGCAACCGTTCGCGGCCGTGCCTGCAATATCAGATCGAACGATGCACCGCGCCATGCGTGAATTACATTTCGCCCGAGGACTACAAGCGCGATGTGAGTCATGCGGAGCTGTTCTTGGAGGGCCGTGAACAGCAGGTGATGGACGAGCTTTCAAACAAGATGATGGAGGCGGCGGAACGCCAGGAGTTCGAGCAGGCAGCGATATTCCGTGACCGTATCCAGAGCCTGCGCCAGGTTCAGGCGCGGCAGTTCGTTTCCGATTTCCGAAGCGGTGACGCCGACGTGGTGGTGTGCGTGTCGGAGGCCGGCGCAATGTGCGTCAATCTAGTGATGATCCGCGGTGGCAGGCATGTCGGTGATCGCAGCTTTTTCCCGCAGCACATTGAGGATTGCGACGAGAAGACGGTGCTGGAAGCCTTCCTCGAACAGCATTACCTGCAGCAGCCGGTGCCGCCATTGATCATTACCGGCATACCGCTGGAAGAGGAAACCCTGCTGGAGCTCTTGAGCGAACGCGCTGGGCGCAAGGTGCAAATTAGTGGCTATGCCGGCGGCGATCGTCGTGTCTGGCTGAAAATGGCGCAAACCAATGCCGAGATTGCGCTCAAACAACATCTGGCGCGCAAGACCACGCAGGAGGGGCGACTGCTCGCTTTGCGCGAGGCATTGAGTCTGCCCGAGTCGGCAGAACGCATTGAATGCTTTGACATCAGCCATACCATGGGCGAAGCCACGGTGGCATCCTGCGTCGTATTCGACAAGGGTGCAATGCAGAATTCCGAGTATCGCCGGTACAATATTACCGACATTACCCCGGGTGACGATTACGCTGCGATGCGTTCTGTGCTGACGCGGCGATATACCAAAATCGCAGCAGGCGAGGGCAAATTGCCCGATCTTATTTTTATCGATGGCGGCAAGGGGCAGCTTGGCGTTGCGGTCGAAGTGATGCAGGATGTCGGATTGCCGGATATGATGCTGGTCGGCATTGCCAAAGGCGAAGAGCGTAAGCCGGGACTGGAACAACTGATTTTTCCTGACCGTGAACAAGCATTACGCCTCGAAAAAGACAATCCCGGCCTGCATTTGCTGCAAGAGATTCGCGATGAAGCCCACCGCTTTGCGATTACCGGCCATCGTGGCCGCCGCGGCAAGGCGCGCACGAAGTCTTCGCTGGAGGAGATCGGCGGGGTCGGTGCCAAGCGCCGGCAAAAACTGTTGACCCGTTTCGGCGGACTGTCCGGCGTACTCAAGGCCAGCGTCGATGAACTGGCGCAGGTAGAAGGCATCAGTCCTGCACTGGCGGAAAAAATCTATCAGGAACTACATTGAGCTCGTAATCATGCACTGGAATATACCCAACCTACTGACCTGGCTGCGCATCCTGATGATCCCGTTGTTTGTGGGAGTGTTCTACTTTCCGGAAAGCGATATGCCCGAGCAAGTGCGTAACCTCTACGCCACGCTGATCTTCGCCGGCGCAGCCATTACCGATTGGCTGGATGGCTATCTGGCACGGGCATTGAACCAGACATCTTCGTTCGGCGCATTCCTCGATCCGGTTGCAGACAAATTGATGGTGGCCGCGGCATTGATCGTGCTGGTGGAGTTCGACAGGGTTGGGGCGGTCGTGGCCCTGATTATTATCGGTCGCGAGATTGCCATCAGCGCCTTGCGCGAATGGATGGCCGGTCTGGGCAAGAGCCAGAGTGTGGCCGTGGCTTTTTTAGGCAAGATCAAAACGGCCTCGCAGATGATCGCGATACTTTTTTTGCTTTATTTCCAACCTATCGGCACGATTGACGTCAAAACCATCGGCAGCCTGCTGATGTATATCGCTGCATTTTTGACATTGCTCTCAATGGCTTACTATCTGAAGGCCGCGTGGCCCCAAATCCGGGATAAATAAAGCGTTCCGCTGCTGTTGACACAAGGCCGAAAATCCTTAAAATGGCGCCTTCTTCGACGCGGGAATAGCTCAGTTGGTAGAGCGCAACCTTGCCAAGGTTGAGGTCGCGAGTTCGAGACTCGTTTCCCGCTCCAGTTTAAAAAACGGGGAAGGCTATCACGCTTTCCCCGTTTTAGTTTCAAGAGGCAAGATGGTGATGCATCGGCCTGGGAAGAGGGCCGGCGCGGATCTAAAGTTAACGGCGCGTTAGCAAAGCGGTTATGCAGAGGATTGCAAATCCTTCCAGGGCGGTTCGACTCCGCCACGCGCCTCCAGATTTATTTCGCCCGGGTGGTGAAACTGGTAGACACAAGGGACTTAAAATCCCTCGGCCTTACGGCTGTACCGGTTCGATTCCGGTCCCGGGCACCATAACGGTTTACGTGCAGAGCACGGCATGCGGGAATAGCTCAGTTGGTAGAGCGCAACCTTGCCAAGGTTGAGGTCGCGAGTTCGAGACTCGTTTCCCGCTCCAGATTCAAAAAAGGAAAGCATGCACATGCTTTCCTTTTTTTGTTTCAGCTCGTTCGATTCAAGTGCCATACACCATCTCCGCTATAATCCCCTTTTTCGATATTTTGAAAGATCAGGGATGATATTTGTCACCGGCGGTGCAGGCTTTATCGGCGCCAATTTCGTAGTGGACTGGCTGGCTACTACTGGTGAACCGGTCGTCAACCTCGACAAACTGACCTACGCCGGTAATCTCGAAAATCTCGCCTCACTCGCTGACGATGAGCGTCATATTTTCGTCCAGGGCGATATTTGCGACCGGGCATTGGTAGCCCGTCTGCTGGCGGAACACAAGCCGCGCGCGATTGTGCATTTTGCCGCCGAGAGCCATGTGGATCGCTCCATCCACGGTCCAGCGGATTTTGTGCGCACGAACGTCGAAGGCACGTTTACGATGCTAGAGGCTGCGCGCGATTACTGGGGTACCTTGCCAGGCGAAGCCAAGGCCGATTTCCGCTTCCTGCATGTTTCCACCGACGAGGTCTACGGTTCGCTCGGCCCCAACGATCCGCCTTTCGCCGAGACCAAGACCTATGAACCAAACAGTCCGTACTCTGCCAGCAAGGCTGCCAGCGACCACCTTGTGCGCGCCTGGCACCACACCTACGGCCTTCCGGTGTTGACCACCAACTGCTCCAACAACTACGGCCCCTACCAGTTCCCGGAAAAACTCATCCCATTGATTATCGCCAACGCGCTCGCAGGGAAGCCCTTGCCGATCTACGGCGATGGCCAGAACGTGCGCGACTGGTTGTACGTCACCGATCACTGCGCCGCCATTCGCGAAGTGCTCGCGTATGGCAAGCCGGGCGAAACCTACAATGTTGGCGGTTGGAACGAAATGACCAATCTGGAGATCGCCCGCACGCTATGCGACCTGCTCGATGAGCTCGCCCCGAATGCGCAAGGCTCCAGCCGTCGCCTGATTACATACGTCAAGGACAGACCCGGCCATGACCGCCGCTACGCCATCGATGCGCGCAAAATCGAGCTTGAACTCGGCTGGCGTCCGGCGGAAACCTTCGCAACCGGCATACGCAAGACGGTGCAGTGGTACCTGGATAATCAAAGCTGGGTGCAACATGTGATTTCCGGCGAATACCAGCACTGGATGGAACGAAACTACGCGGAAAGGGCATCGTCTTGAAAGGAATCATCCTCGCCGGAGGCTCCGGCACACGTCTTCATCCGGCCACTCTTGCGGTCTCAAAGCAATTGCTGCCGGTGTACGATAAGCCCATGGTCTACCATCCGCTTACCACGCTCATGCTGGCCGGAATACGCGAAATCCTGCTGATCTCCACCCCGGCCGATACGCCACGCTTCGAGCAGTTGCTGGGCGATGGCAGCCGATGGGGCGTTTCCATTCGCTATGCGATTCAGCCCTCGCCGGACGGCTTGGCACAGGCCTTTCTCATCGGCGAGGATTTCCTCGGCGGCGCGCCCAGCGCGCTGGTGCTCGGCGATAATATTTTTCATGGACATGAACTAGCCGGCGATCTTCAGGCTGCGGCAAAAAAGACCAGCGGTGCGACGGTATTCGCATACCCGGTCAATGATCCTGAGCG
>CAMLME010000133.1 GCA_946481235.1 uncultured Methylobacillus sp.
CAGTCTTGGGTGGATAACCGTTCAGATAAGCCACGATGCAGGTCTTGAGGCAGGCGAAGAATTGCTCCTCCTCCTCGGCAAGGTTTTGCAGCAGCTTGGCTACCGGTCCTAAAAACCCGTAAGCCAGCAGGATGCCGAGAAACGTGCCGACCAGGGCAGCCGCAATTTTATGACCGAGCTCTTCTGGCGGCCCGCCGATGAATGCCATGGTAATGACGACCCCCATCACGGCGGCAACGATACCGAAAGCAGGGAGCGATTCGGCAAGATGAGTGAATGCTTCGGCAGGCTTCTTGGCCGAGTGGCTTGCAGTATCGAGATCGAGGTCCATCAGGTTCTCGATCTCGTAGCTGTTCATATTGCCGCTCACGATAATCCGGAAATAGTCGCAGATGAAATCCCTGGCCCTCGCGTCGGAGGCGATCTTGGGATATTTTGAAAAAACCGCGCTATTTTCGGGTTCTTCGACATCGAATTCAATCGACATCATGCCATCCTTGCGCACCTTTGCCAGCAGGGTATACATCAGCGCCAGCGCATCCATGTGATAGGCCAGATCATAATGCGAGCCTTTGAGCGCTCGCGGCAGGCTATGAAAACATTCGCGTACCGTGCGTCCGGGATTGGAGATCAGGAATGCGCCGATACCGGCACCGCCGATGATGAGCAGTTCTGCCGGCTGGAACAGCGCCATCGGATGGCCGCCCTCCCAGACATACCCCCCGGCAAGACAGCCGATGACAATTAAAATACCGAGAATCAGATTCATGCTTACACCTTTGTTATAAGGCGCAAAGCGGTCGCAGCGGAAATTCAGAGTCGAATGTATGAATGCATAACTTGCAGTTGTGCATGTGTTGAATCTGGCAATCCCGCTGTCATGGAGGAGCAACCTCTTTAGACCGGTGACTTTGCGCCCTTGCCTTTCGGCAAGTTTGCTTTTTTCAGTAAGGTGATTTTACTCTAAAGAGCCTACCTGAAGTAATGACGATAACGGTTTTAAATAACCGCTACCGGATAGGAACCCATGACTTTCAGGAAGGCTGCCTTGTCGGCGATTTCCTGCAAGGCGGCCTTTACCTGGACATCTTCGCGATGACCTTCGATATCGACGAAAAATACGTATTCCCACAAGCCCGTGTGTGCCGGTCGCGATTCGAATTTGGTCATACTGACGTCATGCCGTGCCAAGGGCTCCAGCAAGGAAACCACCGCGCCAGGAATGTTCCGTGCAGCCATGGCCAGCGAGGTCTTGTCCTTGCCGGACGGTGCAACATCGTGATTCGACAGCACCAGGAAACGCGTAGTATTGCGTGGATCGTCCTCGATGTTTTCAGCCAGCAGATCGAGGCCGAACAGTTCGCCGGCACGACGGCTGGCAATCGCTGCAGCGCCCGGCTGCTCAGCGGCAAGGCGCGCCGCTTCGGAGTTGCTGGCGACCGCCTGGCGCTCGATGCCTGGGAGGTTGCGGTTCAGCCACTCATGGCATTGCGCCAGCGACTGGGCATGCGAATAGACCTTGGTAATGCCGGCCTTGTCTGCGGATTTCGACAGCAGGTTGTGATGCACCGCCAGGTCGATTTCGCCGCAAATATGCAAACTGGTCTGCAACAATAAATCCAGCGTACGGCCGATACCGCCTTCGGTGGAGTTTTCCACCGGCACCACACCGTAATCGACTGCGCCGGTTTCCACTGTCTGGAATACCTCGTCAATGGAAACGCATTGCACCGGTTTGGAAAGGCCGCCGAATTGCTTGTTGGCTGCCTCTTCGCTGTATGTGCCGAGAGGACCGAGGAATGCGACGGATAATTCTTTTTCAAGCGCACGACAGTTGGACATCACCGTGCGAAAAATAGCGGTCACGGCCTCATTCGGTAACGGACCAGGGTTCTGCTCCAGTAGCCGGCGCAGCACTTGCGCTTCGCGTTCCGGCCGATAAATCGGCCCGCCGTTTTTCAGGTTGCCTATGGTATGCGCCAGTTGCGCACGGCGGCTCACCAGCTGCAGTAGCTGCTCATCGATGCTGTCGATCTGTTCCCGGCACTTCTTAAGTTCTTCGCTCATGCAATGCTCTGTGTTTTAATTTTCAATGACAGGTAAAGTCCGTACATTCAGTACGCCGTCGATACTGCTGATCCTTGCCACGACTTCCTTCGGTACTGCACTGTCGAGATCGACCAGCGTATAGGCCATCTCCCCACGCGACTTGTTGACCATGTTGTGGATGTTCAGGCCGGCCTCGGCCATCGCCGTGGAAATCTGCCCCAGCATGTTGGGCACGTTGGCATTGGCAATCGCCATGCGGTATGCCGATTCTCGCGGCATCTGCACGCTGGGGAAATTCACCGAGTTACCGATATTGCCGTTTTCCAGAAACTCGCGCACCTGGTCCACCACCATCACCGCGCAATTGTCCTCAGCCTCCTCCGTCGAAGCACCAAGATGCGGCAATGCGATTACACCGGGATGCGATTTCATGCGAACAGTGGGGAAATCGCACACGTAAGCACGCAGCTTCTTGCTGTCCAGTCCGTCCAGTACTGCCTGCTCGTCGATCACGCCTTCGCGGGAGAAGTTGACCAGCACTGCGCCGTGCTTCATCAGCGCGACTCTCTCCGCGTTCACCATCTGCCGCGTCGCATCCACCAGCGGAACATGCAGCGTGATGAAATCGCTGTGACGGAACACATCATCTAAGCTTTGCGCCCGTTTTACGTCGGACGAGAGCCGCCACGCCGCATCAACGGTAATGTCGGGATCGTAGCCCTGCACTTTCATGCCAAGCTTGAGCGCCGTGTCGGCCACCATGCCGCCGATGGCGCCCAACCCTATAATGCCAAGCACACGCCCGGGCAGTTCTATCCCGGCAAAATGCTTCTTGCCTTCCTCAACCAGGCTGGGCAGCACCGTATCGTCGCCCTTCAACTTTTCGACGAACTTCATGGCCGGTGCAATGTTCCGCGCCGCCATCAGCATGCCAGTCAATACAAGCTCCTTGACCGCATTGGCATTGGCACCTGGAGTATTGAATACCACGACCCCACGCTGACTCATCTCGGCAACAGGAATATTGTTGGTACCCGCACCGGCGCGACCGATGGCTCTGACGCTGGGAGGGATGTCCATCTCATGCATGCGTGCGGAACGCACGAGTATGGCGTCGGGATTCGTCACTTCGCTACCGGTTTCGTAGCTTTCCGCCGGCAAACGCTTCAGGCCGTGCGACGAAATCTTGTTGAGGATCAGTATGCGATACTTGCCCACGACTCCCTCCCTTGCCGCCTTTCGGCGGACTTTATGAATTGCTTTGTTCGAACTCCTTCATGAATTCGACCAGGGTCTTTACGCCCTCTTCCGGCATCGCGTTGTAGATAGATGCACGCATACCGCCTACCGAGCGGTGGCCTTTTAGCTGCATCAAGCCGCGCTTTTGCGCCTGCTTGAGAAATTCCTCATCCAGCGACTCATTGGCCAGTGTGAACGGGATGTTCATGCGCGAACGATTTTCCTTCGCGGTCGGGCAACGATAGAAATCAGTGCTATCGAGGTAATCGTACAGCAGGTTGGCCTTGCGCAGGTTGACCTTTTCCATCTCGGCCAGACCGCCGCGCGCCTTCAGCAGCTTGAATACCAAGCCGGCGATATAGATCGCGTACGTCGGCGGCGTGTTGTACATGGAGTCGTTTTCGGCCTGCAGCTTGTAGTCGAACATCGTGGGCGTGCCAGGGAGGATATCGCCCAGCAGGTCATCACGCACGATGACGATGGTCAGCCCAGCCGGTCCGATGTTTTTCTGCGCACCGGCGTAAATCAGGCCGAATTTGCTGATGTCGATCGGGCGCGACAGGATGTGCGAGGACATGTCCGCGACCAGCGGCACATTGCCGGTTTCAGGCGTCCAGAAAATCTCCACACCGCCGATGGTCTCGTTGGAGGTGTAATGCACATAGGCCGCTTCGGGATCGAGCTTCCATTGTTCCTGCGTCGGGGCGTAGCTGAAATTCTTGTCGGCGGAGCTGGCGACAACATTCACTTCGCAGTACCGCTTCGCCTCACTGATGGCCTTCTTCGACCATTCGCCAGTGTTCAGGTAATCGGCCTTCTTCTTGCCGCGCAGCAGGTTCATCGGAATCATCGTGAACTGCGTGGAGGCGCCGCCTTGCAGGAACAGCACCTTGTAATTGGCGGGGATATTCAGCAGCTCGCGCAGATCGGCTTCGGCATCGGCCTGGATGCTCATGTACTCCTTGCCGCGATGGCTCATTTCCATTACCGACATGCTGGAGCCGTGCCAGTCCAGCATTTCCTCACCCGCCTGCTTCAATACTTCCTTGGGCAGCACCGCCGGACCGGCGGAGAAATTATAAATCTGCGTCATACCAGCCCCTTCCCTATGATTGCTCTTCTTCGTCGTCGGTTTCGACAACTTTCTCCAAGCCAGAAAGCTTCTCGCCTTCGCCCAGATTGATCAGCGTCACGCCCTGCGTGGCGCGACCCAACTCACGGATTTCCTTGACGCGGGTGCGGATCAGCACGCCGCCGGTAGTAATCAGCATGATTTCGTCATCGTCGTTGACCAACCTGGCTGCAACCACCTTGCCATTACGGGCCGATGTGGCAATTGCGATCACACCTTGCGTACCGCGGCCGGAATGGCGGAAATCAGCCAGCACAGTGCGCTTGCCATAACCGTTCTCGGTGGCAACCAACACGGTTTGCTTGTCGGTATCCGCGATCAGCAGCGACAGCACTTGCTGCTTGGCCTGAAGCTTCATGCCGCGTACACCGCGTGTTGCACGGCCCATCGGACGCACATCCTCTTCGTCGAACCAGACGGCCTTGCCGCCATCGGAAACCAACACTACATCATTGGCGCCGTTGGTGACTTCTGCACCGATCAGGAAGTCGCCGTCGTCCAGATTGATGGCGATAATGCCGGCCTTACGCGGGTTGGAGAACTCGGTGAGTGCAGTTTTCTTGACCGTACCCTTGGATGTTGCCATGAAGATGAAGTGGTTCTCGTCAAACTCCTTGACCGACAGAATGGCGTTGATTTTTTCGCCTTCCTCCAGCGGGAACAGGTTGACGATAGGCTTGCCGCGGCTGATGCGCGAGCCTTGCGGCACTTCGTAAACCTTGAGCCAGTAGACGCGGCCGCGGCTGGAGAAGCACAGGATGTAATCGTGCGTATTGGCGACGAACATCTTGTCGA
>CAMLME010000134.1 GCA_946481235.1 uncultured Methylobacillus sp.
GCCTGGCCGAAACCGAACAGGAGGGTCAGATTGCAGTTGATGCCTTCCTTTTCCAGGATTTCACCGGCCTTGATACCTTCCCAGGTGGAGGCCAGCTTGATCAGTACGCGATCCTTGCCTACCCCTGCGTCTTGATACAACTGGATCAGCTTGCGGCCCTTGGCAACCATCTTGTCGATATTGAAGGACAGGCGCGCATCCACTTCGGTGGAGATACGACCCGGAACAACCTTGGAGATTTCAATACCGATCAGCACAGCCAGCTTGTCGGCTGCGTTTTCGATTTGTGTTTCCTTGCTGCCGCCTTGAGCCTTGGCGTATGCAATGGACTCATCGATCAGGTGTGAGTATTGCGGCAGCGTGCTTGCCTTCAGCAGCAGGGACGGGTTGGTGGTCGCATCGACCGGCTTGACGCTCTTGATCGCTTCCACGTCACCGGTATCGGCGACGATGGTGGTCATAGCCTTCAATTGCTCGAGCAAACTTGCCATGGGTTTCTCCTTGGGAATTTGTAATTGCGAAAAACTGAAAATCTTGTTGTTGAATTTCGTGAACTAGGGATATTACTACGACCAGGTAAAATCAGTCATCCCATTTTTTCCAATTCCACCAGCAGCAGACTTGCCACAGTCAGGTCCGCACTCGTTCCGGGATTCAATCCCCGGGACTTCAAATCCCGGTCGAATTCAAGTAAAGGTCGTTGATATTTCTTTGGATTTTCTTGGGCCAGCAACAGGTCGCGATGGTGCGCAGCTTCATTGCGCACCTGTCGCGCGATCTCTTCCCCATATTTTCGAATCAGATGGGTGTCGCTGATTTCCGCCAGGAAATCCAGATAAACTGCAGTCGTTGCCCAAGCGGCCCAGCCCCACTGCCGATAAGCATTTCTATAAACTTCCGCACCCCGGAATACATCCTCATAATTGCTGACGTACTGCAACGCAACCCTGTCGCGAGATGCGGCCTCTTGCATTGCATCCAGTAACGAAACGCTGGGCGCATCACGCACGTCATGCTGCGCACTCGTACCCAAGCCAGCTGGCGATGCCTGAACGATTGCGTGGTAGGTCATTGCCGCATCCTCGACAGTCAATTCCTGCAACACCGCCTCTAATCGCACCTTTAAGGCCGCCTGAGGACTTTTGAATGCCGCATGAATCAATGGCGCCGCGAGCAGGATGATTCCCAGGTTGGTATTGCACCCCACAGCCATCCACGTCGACTCGACCGCGTAAAAAATACGCTGCCCAACCGCAAGCCCCGGCTTGGCAATCACCTGCGCAGCCGCTTCAGCACTACGGATGAAATCCTGCACCACCATGCCATGCCCATCGGCAAAAATGTGAACATTCCCGGGCTTGAGCGCTTCAAGCTCGGACAGGCAGGCTGTCTTGAATGCAGCAGCAAGCTGCGATGAGAGTTCAGTTTGGATGAGGCTCATGAGGCAATGGCAAGAATGCTCTGCGCATTGCTAATTTTAGAAAGAAAATCATCAACTAAGGACTGCGCAACATCGTGATCGACGACGCCCTGCAGCCCTTTCCAGGCAGGAATACTATTGACTTCAAGCACATAGAGTCTTCCCTGCTTATCGCGTATCACATCCACGCCGCAATAATCGATATCAACAGCGCGGGCGGCTGCCAAGGCCAACTCGGCCACATCGCCATCAGGGGCCAAAAACTCGCACCGGCCACCTTGTGCGACATTGTTCACCCAACTACTGCCGTGCCGCACCATGGCCCCTGCTACTTGACCATCAATGATGAATACGCGGTGGTCGTGCCAGACGCCCTCGCCGCTATCCACATAATGTTGCAAATAATAAAGCCCATCAACGTGCTCATCCATCGGCACCGGGAATGGCGACTCCCGCGTCAACAGGCGCACCCCTTGACCTTGTGAGCCGAACAAGGGCTTAATCACCAGCGCCCGGCCGGCCATGGTTTCGCGCAGGATAACGCTTTGCGCGTGCTCACGCGATTCGCACACCCAGGTAGGTGGCGTCGGCACATGATGATGATGCAACAGAAAGCTGGTCATTGCCTTGTCGACGGTACGCTCCACCGCCCGGCCGTCGTTATATACGACGACACCCAGCATTTTCAAGGCATGCAGCACATCGAGACGCACGATGACCTGCTGCAAAGTGCCGCCCGGAACGCCGCGAACGAATGCGCCATCCGGCAAGCCATCCTCGAAGCCGGGAATATGCACTCCCGGCTGGCCATGAACGAGGTTTAGATGACAGTCCTTGAGTGAAACGAAAACCGCTTCCCGACCGCGGGCGGCAAACGCTTCCTTGAGGCGCCTGCCGTGCCAACCGGGGTCGTCGGTAAAGACCGGGATACGGCGGTTCAAGTTAGGCGGGATAGCCAAAGGACTGGTCAAGCAATGCGGCATCCAGTTTGCCGCCGATGAAACTCTTGCCGGAATCCACGGCAGTGACGGTCACCGCCGCTGGGCTGAACAGCATCGGGTCGATCTTGTAGAAATCCATGTTGACACTCTTGAACACTTCGGCGAATGGACGACCGTAATCGCGCGAAGCGCTGCTTGGGAGTTCCTGCGCCAGCTTGGCAGCAGCTTCGTCGCTACCTGTCACAAATACATGCGCGTGTCCGCCAAACAGAATGGCGTCATTGGTACGGCCCATGCCGGTCAGAAAGTCGGGCGAAGGCGGCGGCACCGGCGCGCTGGCCATGCCGTCCACTACATTCTCCAGTGGGAAATGCAGTGTATGGATTTTGTGCATCGCCACTTCCAACACGCGGCCAACAATCTGCACTGCGCCGGCCAGACTTCGCGTCGGGGTGAGGATAAATGTCAGATTTTCCGGCTTGAGGCCGGTATCGCGAGCGACCTTTTCGATCACCTCCTGAGGTGGGGCTTTTTCGCTTTCAAGGACAAGGACAGCGGAGTCCGCTTGATCCTTGTAATTCAATTCCTTGTAAAGCTCTTCACGGCCCGCCATGGCACGGCCGGGGCCGGAGCCGAGCGAGAAGAACTTTTCATGTGCCAGACTCCAGCCTGCGTACTGGCTACCCAGGCAGGACAGCACCGGGTTGCAGGAATGCACCGATAATTGCCACGGCCAATGCCCGAAAGAGGGATTCGAATGCAAGGACACGCGCCCCAGACCACCCATGCAAATTTCCGTAATCAATCGGCCGGCCTCAAGTCCACCGGCAACCTTGATGCCTGCATCGATGATGGTAGCGCCGCTAGCGTGCTGCTCCACACCCAGGCGCAGAGATTTGGCATTGGCAAGCAGATTGGTCACCAAAGGAGCGGTCAATGCATTCACGCTAGGCCAGGAGCTGGTATCGAGTTTATTCTCGTTCATTTTGCGTTTCCGAATTCTATTAAAAATTAGTAACAAGTCGTGTCAGGACTTCAATACGTGCGTGCGCCAGGGCCAATGCCTGGCTCGCATCGGCTGCGGATGCCATTACGGTGCACAGAGGCTCTTCCGCTCCGATTCGGGAAGCGGGTTCAGGCACGTCCGCTACCCAGTCCGGCCACTCCATTGCGACCGGCACTGCCAAATCGAAAGGGGCATAGTATATCAAATGCGCCTGCGATGGCTCCTGCGGCAGGGATTCAGGCATGCGCCCCATGCTCGCCTGCATGTGGGCCTCAAGCAAAAACGCGCCCGTTCGGTTCGCATCATAGAGTGAGAACGTAGCGCTTAATCGCGGATTGACCTCAAGCACCCAGACATTCTCCTCATCAACCATACAATCCAGGCTATTCAAGCCGCGCAGACCTAACTCAGCCGTAATCCGTTCCGCCGCCCGGAGCATGGCCATGCGTATCTCTTCCGATAGCGGCGCCCGACTGACCGCTCCACCGTAGCGATACGGCATGTCCTGCAGAGGAGCCACAAACTGCAGGTTATAGCCAACCGCGAGAACCCGATTGCCATCCGCCAGAAATAGTAGTGACACCGATTGCCCTGAGACTATGCGCTGATAGTAACAACCTGCCCCAGCTTCGATCGGTACCGGCCCGACATGCGTGCCGCCGGAACCTCCAATGCGTTTGCTCAACCAGCCGCCAGACGATGGAGGAAGCGTGAGCAACACTTCAGGGAAGGTAATGTCCAGACGGGCCAATAGCGAAAAAAAACGGTCGGGATCCTTGGTGATCCTGACCGTTTCCGGCTGGTTTCCATATAACCGACAATGCTGGGAAAGCTCTTCCAGAAGCCAGGGTTGCGTCTCGAAACCGCTGCCATAAATCAATCCGGCTCCGCCCTTCGCAAAAGGCAGCAGCTTGGCACGCACATCATCAGCATTGAAACCGCCATGCTGATAACCCAATCGGATAACTTGCGTTGCTGCGCTACGTGAGTCGACATCGCAAAACACATCCGCCGCGATAACGCGGCGGCCGGATGCCGCAGCGGCCCGCACAAAAGAGCGGGCGCTGGCAGCAACGACAATCAGTGGTTTAGGCGAGATCCTTGCGCGCCATTTCGAATGCGGAAAGGAAATCCAGATAAACGTGGCTCTGGCCCTCCAGCATTTTCTTGAACAGGTTCTGCTGCAATTGGTACTTGTTGTTTCCGATTGCCAGCGCACCCATGCCGAAAGCCTTGGTGCCCTCGATCTGCACGCCGTCAGCCATAGCAGTCACGCCTTCCGCACCCGTCGGAGGAACGGCATTCACGTCCGCAACAACTTTAAGTGTAGGTGAGCCTGCCATTTGCGCGAGAGTAATGACGCGCACGCCAGCAGCAGCACAGCACAGCGCAACGTCTGTGGAATGCAGGATGGCTTTCTTGAGTTCGTCCGTGCTACCGTCGGTATAACCGATATTGGTGCCGTAGCGCTTATTGTAGGCTGCAGCCCTTTCTTCCACATCGGCAACGGAACGGTGTGCAACCAGTTCGACAGTCGCACCGTTCTTGGCAGCGATAACAGCCGTGCAGCCGCCAACCGGGCCGGTTGCGCCGAAAATACTGATCTTGCGGCCAGACAAGTCGCCGCCGAAGTTACGCTTCAATTGGCGTTCGACCATTGCCATCATGGCTGCGGCAGTAGTAAAAGCGCCGGAAGGATCCGCAAACACGGAAATTTCGAACGGGGGAAACATGGCTTTCTTGGCGGTTTCCAGCATATCCATCGCCAGATCGATGTCGCGGCCGCCAATCAGCATGCCGGTACGCCATACGCCACGCGGACCGCGCGA
>CAMLME010000135.1 GCA_946481235.1 uncultured Methylobacillus sp.
GAAGTAGGAGGAATCGCCTTTTTGGGCGTGGATTTCGACATGCTGTCCCTGTAAGAGATGAAGGGTCAAATCCGGTCGGAAACCGGATTTTATTTGACCTGCGTGGCGAAAGTAATATGTGTATAACCTGCCTGGCGCGAAGCTTCCATCACGTTCACCACGGACTGATGCGTGCTTGTCGCGTCGGCATTGATCACAATGGTCGGCTCTTTGCCAGTACCTCCCGCCTTGCGCAGAGCTGCGGCAATTGCTTCGACGGACCGGTCAGCCAGCTCGACCTCATTGACGGTATAGCGCCCGGCAGCATCGACACCGACTGAAATCATGGCCGGCTTTTCTTCTGGAGTCGTGGCTTCGGCCGTGGGCAGGTTGATCTGCAACTCATTGATGCGCGAGAAGGTGGCACTCACCACCAGGAAAATAATGATGACGAGCAGCACGTCGATCAACGGAACCAGATTCATCTCCAGTTCCTCGTGCTTTCTGCCTCGCTGGAAATTCATATTACTTGCGCTCGCCCTGAATAATTTCCACTAGCTTGATCGCTTCCTGCTCCATCTCTACGACCAGGCTGTCCACCTTGGCGCGGAAGTGACGGTAGAAAATCATGCTGGGAACGGCGACGATAATACCCATCGCGGTGTTGTATAGCGCCACGGAAATACCGCGGGCAAACTGGGCAACGTCATGGCCGGTAGCGGTAAAGGCGCCGAAAAGTTCCACCATCCCGATCACGGTACCGAGCAGACCCAGCAGGGGACTCACCGCGGCAATCGTGCCCAACGTGGTCAGGTAACGCTCCAGCTTGTGCGTCACCGCGCGACCGGATTCCTCGATGGATTCCTTCATGACTTCGCGTGAATTACCGACATTGCAGATCGCGCCGGCAAAAATTTCACCCAGCGGCGAATGCTGCTCCAGCCGTGTGCAGGTTTCCTTGGTCACGCCGCCCTGCTTCAGCCATTTCTGGACTTCAGGCAAAAGTCCCTTGGGAGCGATCATCTCGGATCGCAATACCCAGAAACGCTCGGCGATGATCGCCAATGAAACGACCGAGGCGAAAATCAGCGGCCAAATCGGCCAGCCGGCTGCCTGAATAATGCTCCACACGATGGCTTTCCTTGTTCTTGAAAATTCGCGCTACTTTATCCTGCGCCACTGTTTTCAGCAAGTCCGGCACCGTGCTCATGCCAATAACGAGGCGCGCTTCTGCGCCATGTTCTGGCGGTTACTCCACCCTGATGATCAAGATCAAACATGATCGCGCCGTCCATGTCGCTGCGGTATAGCGTGCTGCCGTTTTCTCGATATCGCTCGAGTACTTCCGCCTTGGGATGGCCGAAACGGTTGCGATAACCGGCGGTAAAAACCGCTGCACGGGGGCTGACCTGTTGAATGAAGTCCTTTGTTGAGGAGGTTTTGCTACCGTGATGCGGCACCACCAGCACATCTGCATTCAGCGAAGGTGCGGCTCGTTCAAGCAGTTCCAACTCTGAAACCCTCTCAATATCCCCGGCAATCAATAGGCTGCCATACCTACTGACGACCTTGAGCACGCAACTGCGATCGTTATCCTTGAGCTTTTCGATGTCATAACTCCGGTACGTCGGATGCAGCATTTCGAATCGCACCCCATCCCAGCTCCAGGACTGCCCAGCGAAACAAGGCACATCCCGCCCGGCCATGCCTTGAAGCGGATGATTCGCCGGCAATGGCGAACCCATCCAGCCCACAGGCAAACCTTTCATCACTGAAGCCGCGCCACCGGTGTGATCGCTATCGTCATGCGAAATCAACATGCCATCCAGGCGAGCGACGCCTTGACCACGCAGATAGGGAATGACGATGCGGTTCCCGCTGTCGGCATCCTCGGAATACCGGGGACCGGCATCGTATAAAAGCGTATGGTTTGCCGTCTGCAGAACCACAGACAAACCTTGTCCGACATCCAGGATGGTTGCATGCAAAGCACCTGCCTGCGGCGTTGCCGGCAAAAGCAGAAACATCGGTGCCAGTCCTGCCCCGCCCAGCCAACGCATCGGAAAGCCGCGCGGCAGCAGCATCCATAAAATACCGCCGACGCCGACAATAATCGTCCATGCCGGTGGTGCATGCTGCTGCCAAATAGCCATGGGCAATCCGGCACCCATTTGCAGCAGACGCATGCACCAGCTCATAACAGCATGGGCCGCCAGCAATATCGCGTCGATGGGGACAACAGCTCCCAGCAAGGTAAGCGGCGTCACCACCAGGCTGATCAACGGAATGGCAAACGCATTTGCCACCGGGGAAATAATCGAAACCTGCTGAAACAGGGCCAGCAGCAAGGGTGTCAGCCCCAGAGTAATCACCCACTGCGCCCGCACCGACTCCCTCAACAAACCCGGTCTGGCAAGGCGGTGGCTACCGGCATAAGCCAGCAAGGCTACCGCGCCAAAGGACAACCAGAACCCCGGCGCCACCACTGCCCACGGATCGAGCACCACTACAACCAGCAAAGCCCAGCACAGCACCAGCGACATGGAAACCGCGCGTCCGGACCACAAGGCGGCCGCTAATACTGCCAGCATGTAGAACGTCCGTTGTGTCGGCACAGCGAAACCGGCCAGTAGTGCGTAAGCGCCTGCTACCGCCAGTCCGGCCACGGCTGCGGCCTTGCGTGCCGGCAAGCGCAACGCCAGCCGTTCCACACGCCGCCACAGGGCGAACACCAGAGCAAATCCCAGGCTGGCCACCATCGTCACATGGAGCCCTGAAATCGACATCAAATGGATGACACCCGTCCGGCGAAACGTTTCCCAATCGTCATCACGGATCGCATCGTCATCGCCTATCGCCAGGGCAAGCAGCACGCCGGCATATGGCGCATCGCCCAGCACGGCATGGAATCGCTCGCGCACCGCCTCGCGAACGCGTTCGACCAGATACGCCGGCCGATACACCAGCGGCGCCAGCCTTGCATTGTCAGTATTCTTGCGTATATAGCCGGTCGCGCGAATGTTGCGCTCCAGCGCCCATTCCTCGAAATCGAAGCCGTGCGGGTTGTAAGTTCCGTGGGGACGTTTGAGCCGGACAGTGAGTCGCCAGCGCTCGCCTGGACGGAACTCGCTTTTGGCATTGGCGGGCGCAAATTCGCGATAGCCGGCGAAATAACGGGCGATGGAAATCCGCTGTGGCACCCTCGCACTTTCCGTTTCGACGCGTTCGACATCGAAAAGAAAACGTTCGCCGCGCTCCTGCAATTGCGGCAAGGAAGCGACCACGCCCACCAATTGAATATCCTTGCTTTCCCATTCCGACGGCAAGGCATCGGCCAATCGCAGATGCGCCACGCCGCCTGCCCATAAAAAACCGACAAGCAAAGAAACCGAAACGATGGAAATACGGAAAAGCACCGCATGACGACGCAGCAGAAATGGCAAGCCGATCAGCAGCAGTGCCGCAAACCAGAGCAGAGAGGGTAGCGTCTCCCGCTGTTGCAGCAGCCACACTCCAATGATGAACGCGAGTATGGCGCTGCGCATTGACTGCTAAACCGGATCAGTCGAGCAGCAAACGGCCGTCTTCCAGCCGCAGCACGCGCCCCATCCGGCTGGCGAGCTCCATATCGTGCGTAACGACGACCAGGCTGGTGCCGAGGTCGCGATTCAGGTCCAGCATCAGATCGAACACGCTGTGCGCCGTGTGGCGATCCAGGTTACCGGTCGGCTCATCCGCCAGCACACATTGCGGCTTGGTCACCAGCGCGCGCGCCACTGCGGCCCGCTGACGTTCGCCCCCGGAAAGCTCGCCTGGCATGTGCTCCATGCGCTTGCCCAGGCCGACTTTCTCCAGAATTTCCGCTGCCTGCGCCAAGGCATCCGTACGCGCCAGCCGGCGGATCATCAGCGGCATCGCGACATTTTCCAGCGCGGTGAATTCCGGCAATAAATGATGGAACTGATAGATGAATCCCAGTGAACGGTTGCGCAGCTCTCCGCGCCGCGCTTCGCTCAGGCTAGTCAGGTTATGACCGAGAATATCGACCTCGCCTTGCGATGGCGCATCCAGTCCACCCAATAAATGCAGCAAGGTGCTCTTGCCCGAACCGGAAGCGCCCACGATGGCAACCTGCTCGCCTTTCGCAATGGAAAGATCGATGCCGTTCAATACGGCAACCTCGAGCCCGGTATACGTCTTGTGCAAGTCGCGGCAGGCGACAACGGCAGCATTATTCATAGCGCAGCGCCTCCGCCGGGTTGGTTTTTGCCGCACGCCAGCTCGGGTACAGCGTCGCCAGCAGGCTCAGTACCAGCGACATCGAAGTGATCACGGTCACGTCGCTCCATTGCAATTCCGAAGGAAGATCGCTGATGTAGTACACATCCTTGGCCAGGAACTGGATGCCGAACACCTGCTCGATCAGCGGCACCACGGTTTCGATATTCAACGCCAGCAGTACGCCGCCGGCCACACCCATCACCGTTCCGATGACGCCGATCAGCGCGCCCTGCACGATGAAAATACGCATGATGCTATGCGGGCTCGCGCCCAAGGTGCGCAAGATTGCGATATCGGCACGCTTGTCCGTCACCGCCATCACCAGCGTCGAAACGATATTGAATGCCGCCACTGCCACGATAAGAGTAAGGATCACGAACATCACGCGCTTTTCCATCTGGACTGCGCGGAAGAAATTGGCATGCTGCTCCGTCCAGTCGCTGATGTAATACGCACCTTGCGGGCCCAGCTTCAGCCCAAGGTCGCGCGAAACCTGCGGCGCCCGGTAAAGATCGTCGAGCTTGAGACGCAGGCCGGAAACCTTGTCGCCCATGCGGTACAGCGTCGCGGCATCCTGCAAATGGATCAGTGCCAGCGCCGAGTCGTATTCATACATGCCCACCTGGAAGATACCCACCACGCGAAACTGCTTGAGGCGCGGCACCATGCCGGTCGGCGTGAACTGCCCCTGCGGCGCCATCACAACCACCTTGTCGCCGATGCCCACACCCAGTGCCAGCGCCAGGTCGGCGCCAAGCACAATGCCGAAACCGCCGGGTTTCAAGGCAGCGAAACTGCCTGCACGAATATGCTGGCCGATCTCCGCGACCTTGTCTTCCTGCTCCGGCAAGACGCCGCGCACGATGGTGCCCTGCACCGCCTGCCCGAACGACAGCATGCCCTGCGCCATGAT
>CAMLME010000136.1 GCA_946481235.1 uncultured Methylobacillus sp.
TTCAGTTTTTTCAGGCGTTCCGGCGTGAGGCCGACACCCGAGGTAATGAGGTTGGTGTAGTAGCCCAGGCGTTCGGCTTCTTCGACGAGTTCCTCGATATCGTCGCGCAGCATAGGCTCGCCGCCGGAGAATCCCAGCTGCAGCGCGCCCAGCTCGCGCCCTTCGCGCAATACCTGTTTCCACTCCTCGGTACTGAGTTCCTTGTCCGCGTACTGGTCGAAATCCAGTGGGTTATTGCACCACACGCACTTGAGCGGGCAGCGATAAGTGAGCTCCAGCACCAGCCACATCGGCTTGCCTTGTCCGTCAAGGCTAACGACTTCTGATCCATCCTTTGGCATGTGCCGTCTCCAAAAATCTGTTGATACCGTTTTCAATTTCATCCGCGGCCACATCGACGAACACTGTTTTCAGTTCGTCCACCATGCCGGCGACCGTAGTTTCGCCAGTGCAGCGCTTGAGGATTTCTGCAGCACTGCCGTTCAGCTTGATTACACCCTCGGGATATAGCAGCACGTGCGCGTCCTGGGTCTTTTCCCAGCGCAGCAGGAACATCGGGCTGAGCAGCGGCCGATCCTGGGGCTGGAAGGTCAATGATTGAGACATGAAGAGTTCCTTTCCGATGGGCGCGACGCACGGCCGCGCCCGGTACTGCTTAGCGTACGTATACGTAGGCGGTGACTTCAAAACCCAGACGTACATCGCAGAATGCCGGCTCAGACCATTTCATTATTGCTCTCCTTTAAATTGAAAAATGACCAAAACTGAAGAAACCGCGCGCTGCTGGCGATTTTCCTCAGTACGAAACGGCAACTACCGAATCGCAGCGCCACTATGCGCCATGGAGAGCAATCGGCGGATCAGGGAAATACTGATAGACCAATACGCAAATCGCTGAATATCAGCTACGTAAATTCATGTTTTTTGAATATCTCGAACTTTCTTGACCTGGATCAATTTAATTTCAAATAAATAGTGTTAACAGATTGATAAATATAGTTAATTAAATATTTATTCCTATTGTAGACGATTTGCTCGCCCTGTAATATAGGATGTGCTAGTCTTATTTAAATGAATCACGCAACACCGAACAGGAAATGTACGAGAAGAAGATGGATGTCACGCTCGCTAACCGGTTGAACAGCTATGGGCAGGATTTGCTCAAGCGTTACGGCGAGCGCGTGCACAAAATCGCGCTGGACGCCGGCTTCACCTGCCCCAACCGCGACGGCACCAAGGGCACCGGCGGTTGCACCTTCTGCAACAACGTCTCTTTCAGCCCGGCGGCGGATACGCGCCAGGGCATGCTCGAACAGATAGCGCAGGCCAAAGGCAAGATCGCCCGGCGCACGCGCGCCAAGCGCTTTATCGCCTACTTTCAGGCCTACACCAATACTTACGCCGATATCGCAGAACTGGCCGCGATGTACCGCGAGGCACTCGAACAGCCCGGCATTGTCGGCATCTCGGTCGGCACCCGGCCGGACTGCGTGTCGGATGAAGTGCTGAATCTGCTCGACAGCATTCGTGAAGAAGGCCACGAAGTATGGCTGGAGCTTGGCTTGCAATCGGCATTTGACGCGTCGCTGGAGCGTGTCAATCGCGGTCACACGTTTGCCGAGTACCGCGACACCGCGCTGGCCGCACGACGGCGCGGTATCCCGTTATGCACGCATCTGATCATCGGGCTGCCGGGCGAAAACGAGCAGCATTACCACGCCACGCTGGACGCGGTGCTGGATATTGGCGTCGATGGCCTCAAGCTGCATCCGCTGCATGTGGTCAAGCACACCATGCTGGCTTACCAGTGGCGGCGCGGCGGCTATCAACCGCTGACCAAGCCCGACTACATCCGCATTGCCGCCGACCTGATCGAACGCACGCCGGAAGAAGTGATCTTCCATCGCGTGACCGCCACCGCCTCGCGCGACATCCTGCTGGCGCCGATGTGGTGCGCGGAAAAATGGAATGTGCTGAACGGCATCGAGCAGGAACTGCGCAGGCGCGGCAGCCAGCAAGGCCATCGCGCAGGAACACCCTTTATCACGGACGAGATATTAAATGTCGCTTGAACTGGTTTGCCCCGCCGGTAATCTCCCGGCATTGAAAACAGCGATCGACCACGGCGCAGACTGCGTCTACATGGGCTTTCGCGACAACACCAATGCGCGCGCCTTTCCCGGCCTCAATTTCGATTTCGAGGCCACGAAGGAAGGGGTGCGCTATGCCCACGCCCGAGGCAGGAAAGTGCTGCTGGCGCTCAATACCTTTCCGCAGACGACGACCTGGCCACGCTGGCAGCAGGCAGTGGATATGGCGGCCGAAGCAGGCATGGACGCCATCATCCTGGCCGACCCCGGCCTGATGCGCTATGCCAGCCGCACCTGGCCGAACCTCCGGCTGCATCTCTCGGTGCAGGGGTCGGCGACCAATTACGAGGCCATCAACTATTACCACGAGCATTTCGGCATCCAGCGCGCGGTGCTGCCGCGCGTACTGTCGCTGGCGCAGGTAGAAAATGTGGTAAAGAACACGCCGGTCGAGATCGAGCTGTTCGGCTTCGGCGGGTTGTGCGTAATGGTAGAAGGCCGCTGCGTACTGTCCTCCTATGCTACGGGCGAATCGCCCAACACCGCCGGCGTCTGCTCGCCAGCCAAGGCGGTGCGCTGGGAGCAGACGCCCAAGGGGCTGGAATCGCGCCTGAACAACGTGCTGCTCGACCGATACGACGCCGACGAAAAAACCGGCTACCCGACGCTGTGCAAGGGCCGTTTCGAGGTCGAGGACGAAACCTATTACGCCATCGAGGAGCCGACCAGCCTGAACACGCTGGAACTGCTGCCGGAAATGATTGCGATGGGCATCGCTGCGGTCAAGATCGAAGGCCGCCAGCGCAGCCCGGCATATGTGGAACAGGTGACAAAAGTATGGCGCGCGGCCATCGACAGCGCCCAGCGCAATGCCGACAGCTACACCGTGCAACCCGCGTGGAGCATGCAGCTCGACAAACTGGCCGAAGGGCAGCAGCACACGCTGGGCGCCTATCACCGGCCATGGAAATGAAGAAGGATTCCAATATGAAGCTATCCCTCGGCCCCATCCTTTACTACTGGCCCCGCGAAAAACTGCAGGATTTCTATGCCCAGGCGGCCCACTGGCCGGTGGATATCGTCTACCTCGGCGAAACGGTATGCTCGCGGCGCCATGAATTCCGCATCGACGACTGGCTGCAGACGGCAGAAATGCTGGCCGAGGCCGGCAAGGAGGTGGTGCTTTCCACCCAGGCGCTGATCGAGTCCGAATCCGACCTGAAAACGCTACGCCGGCTGGCCGTCAACGGGAGCTTCATCATCGAGGCCAACGACATGGCGGCGGTCAGCATGGCAGGCGGACGTCCGTTCGTTGCCGGGCCGCATATCAATGTCTACAACCCGAATACGCTGGATATCCTGGCCGAAGCGGGCGCTACCCGCTGGGTCATGCCGGTCGAGATGTCGCGCCAGATGCTCTCGGAACTGCTATCCGTCGAAAGGTACGGCCTGGAAACCGAAGTTTTCGGCTACGGTCGCCTGCCGCTGGCGTTTTCAGCGCGCTGCTTCACCGCGCGTCGTCACAACCTGCCCAAGGACAACTGCCAGTTCCGCTGCCTGGAAGCGCCGTACGGCATGACGCTGAATACCCGCGAAGGCCAGCCTTTCCTCGCACTGAACGGCACGCAGACACAGTCGGCCAGCGTCTACACGCTGCTGACCGAGCTGGACAGCATGGTGGGACTGGTGGACGTGGTGCGCATCAGCCCGCAGCCGGAACACACCGGCGAAGTGGTTGCCCTGTTCCGCGCCGCCCTGAACGGCGGCGCGACAGCAGACCAGGTCATACATGGACTAGCGCCGCTATTGCCGGAATCGGCCTGCAACGGCTATTGGCACGGCCGGGCCGGCATCGCATATTCCGCACATTTCATGAAGGCATGAGCATGGCCATTCCAAATTTTCACTTTCCCCGTCCGCTGGGCGCATTGATTTCCCGCCTGCCGACGCTGCCGCCCTCCTTCGTGCTTACGCATGTGCTGAACCGCGTGTTGCAGCAGTCGCTGCGCCGGCAGGACTTTATTGCATTGCACGGCAAGCGCATCGCGATCCGCGTCAGCGATGCCGGCCTGCAATTCCACTTCACGCTGGGCGACACGGGATTCCAGCCCATTGCGAAAGCTGAGCAGCCTGATCTGGCAATCACGGCCAGCATGCACGATTTCTACCTGCTCGCGACGCGGCAGGAAGATCCCGACGCCTTGTTCTTCAGCCGCCGCTTGCTGGTCGAAGGCGATACCGAACTGGGGCTGATCGCCAAGAACACGCTGGACGGACTGAATCTGCCCGGATGGATGCAGGCATTGCTGTCCCCCGGCAGCCTGCTGGCGAGGGTTACGCGGTAGTCAAACTTCACACCGCAACATCCATCTCTCCGTTTTTTGACCGAGATCAAGGAAATGGCGTTAATCAATATTCATAATTGTTTCACATAGAACAACAAACCGCAGAATTCGATGCGACACAAGAGGAGATGTTGTGGGTACCAGTCCGCTGGAAACCAGCAGAAATCCATTCTTTACAGAGTCTTGCTCAAGGGTGGTCCTTGAGCAGATAGAGAAGCATCGGAAAGGAATGATGATGGCACAACGCCAGGAGTACAAAAACCTGCCGCTCGTGTATTCCTGCTCCGGCTGTTCGAGCGCCGCGCAAACCGCCAATTACATCGCGCTCAAGCTGGACCGCGAAGGCGAGGCCGAGATGTCCTGCATCTCCGGCGTCGGCGGCAATGTTCCGCACCTCGTCAAGATCGCCCGCTCCGGCCGGCCCATCGTGGCGCTGGATGGCTGCCCGCTCGCCTGCACCCTGCGCTGCCTTGCCCAGCGCGGGATTTCGGCCGATTATCACCTGCAATTGCATGAACACGGCGTGAAGAAAAAATACCACGCGGATTTCGATCGCGATCAGGCCGACCGCATCGCCGGCGAAGTCACTATCGCAGCGCGCCGGTTGCGCGACGATAGCTCACCGGAAATCGATACGGCGCCGCCGCTATCCATCGAATAAGCCTGAAAAGTAGATTTCCGACTTAATCGTCCTATTTCTTGA
>CAMLME010000137.1 GCA_946481235.1 uncultured Methylobacillus sp.
CGGTGACAATCGCCCCTTCCATTAGCAATGCCAGGTGGCTCGCCACGTCTTCCGCGTCACTCAAGTCTGCCTCCCGGCAAAGTGCGAGGATGTCTGCGCGAACACGCGCCTTGTGATCTGCGGATAGCTGGTGAAAGGGATGTTTTGGGTCGCCGTACTCGACGGCGGTATTGATGAATGCGCAGCCGTGAAAATCCGGTTCGGCGAACCACGCCTCAAGAAAATCGAAGATCGCGAGCAGCTTCTCGTCCGGCCCGCCGGCCGATGCGATATGCCGCTGCATCGCCCCGCGCCAGCGCTCGTCGCGTACCTTGAGAAACTCCGCGATCAAGCCATCCTTGGATGTGAAATGAAAGTACAGGCTCTGCCGCGCCACGCCGGCTTTTTCAAGAATCGAATCCACGCTGGTGGCATGAATGCCGCGCTGGTAAAACAGCACGCAGGCAGCCTCGAGCAAGGCCTCGCGGGTGGGGGAGTGTTTCATGTGCAGCTCCAAATAGAACGGTTGGTCTATTAGACGGAGTCGCGGACTAGACTGTCAATCTAGGTTGTTGCGGAGATTTATTTTTACCGATGGTCCATTACCTCAGAACCGTGCGCCCTGAGCTTGTCGAAGGGCTATTCATGGTTCGACAAGCTCAGCACGAACGGCGTTGTGCGCTCTATTCACCTAATGGAAACCCGGGTTTAAGCTAGGTGGTTTGCCAGCGCGTCATATGCGCCGTGCTCATGGCGTTTTCAGGCAGCAGGCATTCATTTCGCCTCATCCACCATCTGTATCGTCTTCTCCTCAACCTCTTTGGCAACTTCAACCAATGCGGGATCCTGAGAGAGCGCCGAAAGCATTTGTACCGGCTTGATCAGGCCGATCTTCGTTTTTCCTTGCTCGGTAAAGACCGAGATTCGGCACGGCAGGGCCATATTGAGACGCATGTCGGTGGACAAAACCTTTGCGGCCTGCCCCGGATTGCAGACTTCAAAAACCTGGCATTCCTCTTCAAACGCAATGCCTTTGCTGCGAAGCGTGGCTCCCAGGTCGTGGACATGCAGAACCCCGAAGCCATGGTGTGTAACCGCGGATGCAAGATCTGCCGCTGCCTGGGTGAATGATTTGCTGGTTTCAACGATGTAATACATGGGTCACCTCGCTCTCTGTGACGCCCAACGTTGACTGTCGGACGCCGGAACCAAAACTAGTGGAATCAGACTAGACATTAGTCTACATTTGACTAATTTTATCCCTTTTCAATGAAAGACTTCATGAACGATCAACTTGATACTCTGAGTCACGTACAGCGCGAGCTCATTGATTTGGCAGTCCGGTTCGGCCCCAAGGTGCTGGTTGCGGTAGCCATTATCGTGGCTGGTTTCTATGCAGGGCGCTGGGCCGGCAAGGTTGCCGATCGAGGGTTCAACAAATTCCATCTTGAGCCGCCGGTGCGCGAGTTGCTGGTGCGCATCGTGCGGATACTCATCCTCGCGCTATTTGCGATCATGGCGCTACAGAATCTCGGTGTGGAACTGCTGCCGCTGATCGCCGGCCTGGGTGTGGCCGGGGCAGGCATCGCGCTGGCCATGCAGGGCGTGCTCAGCAATATCGTGGCCGGGCTGACGATTATCTTTACCAAGCCGTTTCGCGTCGGGGAATACATTTCCATCGTGGGTGAAGAGGGCCGGGTCGAGAACATCAGCCTTTTTTCAACGGTGCTCAGCCATCCGGACCTGTCGCAGCTGGTGATTCCCAACCGAAAGATCGTCGGCGAGATATTGCACAATTACGGCGAGATACGACAGCTCGATATAGCGGTGAACGTCGCTTATGGCACCGATCTGGATAAGGCGCTGGCGGTAGTCAACGAGTTGCTGCAAGCACATCCCCGCACGTTGAAAGACCCGCGCCCCGTTGTCGCCGTCAGCACGCTCGCGCCTTTCTCGATCACCATTGCCGTCAAGCCGTGGGTCAGCGTGCCGGATTACATCCAGACAAGAGGCGAGGTGAATAAGGCTGTCGTCGAGGCTTTCCAAAGCAAAGATATCGTCATTCCGCTCCCGCAGCAGGAAGTCAGGCTTTTGGAAGCGGCCGGGGATCGCAAGCCGGAGCTTACGGCTCAGTCATAAGCGGCGGCGGACCTGGCGTTAAGGCAATACGCCCAAGGCTTTCAGGCTGGCCTTACCCAGCGGGATTCGCTTATCCGCATCGGCTGCCTGATAAACATCGACATTCAGCGCAAACGCGTAAACGCGACCTTCCTTTTCCACCCAGCCGACCCACCACCCGATTTCCGGCATGGTTTCGCCACCCCAGCCGGTTTTGGCGAATAGCGCCCAGTTTTCACCTTGATCCATGCGGATGATTTCTCGCACAGTATTCTGAATGTCCAACGGATAAGGCAGCTCATCCTGCGCCAGCCTGGCAAGAAATCGGGTTTGCTCGACAGCGCTGATCTTGAGAGGGCCGACCAGCCAGAAGTTATCGACCGTCTCGCCGATTTCCATGTTGCCGTAATCGAGTTTCGCCACATTCTCGCGCATGCGCTCCAGCCCGATGCGTCGGGCAAGCTCCTGATAGATCGGCACATTGGAAATCCTGATGGCGTCGCGCAATCCCATGTCCTTTTCCCAGAACTTGAAACGCTGGGGCTTGCCGCCGTAAGGCAGAACATCATCCACGTTTTGAACCGCACCCGTGGAAAGGCCGATCAACGAATTGGGAATCTTGAACGTGGAGGCTGGAATGAAGCGGGTCTCGGCGCGAGCCCGATTGTGTCCGATCAACTTCTGATTGTTGACATCGTAAAGCACGAAAGTACCCGTCACCCCGGCAGTCTTGAAAAGCTCGCCCACGGCAGGGCTTTCTACCCAATCGGAAGCATGGGCGTGCACGGTAAACAACATGACGAATACTGCAATGAGATGCTTCATGATTTCCATTTTTCTGACGCGGTGTGAAAAGTATTAAGAAGGGGGAAGCGAGAGATTACCGGGCCTGCTTGCTCTGTGCCTTGAAAAACTCCCAAATCACGTCAGTGCCGTTCACGGATGAACTTGGCTTGTCGCCCCGGCGGCTCCCCGCTTGCCCGCCCGGCCAGGCATGGCCGTTGTCCTCGATCAGGTAAATTTCAACGGCCTTGTTGTCGGGGCAGCGGTATTGCCGCAGGGTGAACGAGCCGCGATTCTGCGGCTCGGGAGTGCCCGTGCAGCCGTTTGCCCTGGCCCAGAATGCTGCCTGGTCCAGTACAGGTTTTGCCGGCGTGCCATCCCAGGATTCCGAGAAACGCCCGCCAGGCGCGCCGCCCTGCTGCGGAACGGCTTTATCCAGCATGCCATTGAGCATGATGGCCGATACGGCATGCTTCGGGCTGGCCTCGTCGCCGAAAAGCGTCGCCACCACAGGCGCGATGGCGGCCAGACGGTGCGAGAGCGCGATGCCCAGACGGTGCGTCATCATGCCGCCATTGGACATGCCGGTCGCGTAAATCCTCGCCGGATCGATTGGATAGTCCTTGATGAGCCTGTCGATCAGCGCGTCGATAAACGCCACATCGTCCACCCGGTGCTTCATCGCATAGCCGCAGCAGTGCCCTGCATTCCAGGTCTTGAGCTTGTCCCTGAAGCGGCTGCTGCCCTCGGGGTACACAACAATGAACCCTTCTTTTTCCGCTTTCTCGGTAAAGCCCGTCATTTTCTCGGCGTTACCGGCATCCCCGCCGCCACCATGAAGAACCAGGACCAGCGGTATCGGTTTCCCGCTTTGCATCGCACCGAGCGGCGCGCGGACTACATAAGTGCGTGTGGTTCCGTTAATCGTCAGGGTCTGGCGTTCGGGGGCGGGCGCGGCCAGGGCTGTGGCATCCAGGCATGAAAGCAGGCCCACGAGTGTTGCGGCGATAAATGGTTTATTGAATTGCATTTTCATCATTCAATGATCAAGTTCGTTGCCGTTTACTGGAGCCGTTCGCGAATCTTGCTGATTCCCGCTTCCGCGCATTGATCGTCCAGATGCCCACCGGGCGCGCCGCCGATTCCGATACCGCCAATCACTTCCTCGCCGGCACGGATCGGCATGCCGCCGCCCAGAATCAGTAAACCTTCGATCATCGGCAGCGTGGCCGCGCCAGGGTTCTTCTGCACGATTTCGAGGAGCTTGCTGGTGCCTTCGCGCATGGATGCCGCGGTGTAGGCCTTGCGGCGGCTGGAGTCGAGGGTGTGCGGGCCGGCGCCGTCGGCACGGAGCTGGGTTTTGAGTTGACCGGCGCGGTCGACGACGGCGACCGAAACCTTCCATCCTTTGGCGGAGCAGAATTGCAGCGCGGCGGTGGCGGCTTCGTTGGCGAGCGCGAGGGAGATGTTTTTTTGCTGGAGGATATCTTGAGCGTTGGCGGCGGTGCCAATCGCGCATAGGGTTATAACAAAAGCAATTCGGGATAAACGGTGCTTGAACATTTTCAGTCTCCTTTATTGTGGCGCAGGCACTTTGCCTGCATTCCCAATCAGTGGCGACGCCTGAGCTAAATCAAATCTCTATTCACCCACATGCAGCAGCAGCCCTTTCTGCCTCGCTGCATGGAAAAACGCCAGAAAAGCCGCGATTCCTGCGGCGAGATACAGCACGTTCATCCATGCCGCGGTGACCAGCATGCCGACGTTAAAGGTCTGGTGAAACAGCAGCTCGCGCAGGCCTTCGAACACGTGGCTGGAAGGCAGCGCCCACGCCACGGGCTGCAGCCATTCCGGCAGCACGCTGATGGGGTAGTAAACGCCGCTCAGGGGTTGCAGCGCGAAGATCGCCACCCAGGCGATGCTTTCCGCGCCCAGGCCGTAGCGCATCACCACGCCCGCGACCAGCAGGCCGATGGCCCAGCTCATGAGGATGAGGTTGAGGAAGAAGGCGATCAGCGGCAGGCCGAGTTCGAACACGTTGTAATCGAAGAACGGGATCGCCACCAGTGCGGCCCCTCCGACGCCGATCAGGGTGCGCAGCAGGCTCATCAGCAGCAGCGAACAGACCATTTCATACGGCCGCAGCGGGCTGACGAAGAGGTGGCCGAGGTTGCGCGAGTACATTTCTTCCATGAACACCAGCGCGATGCCGAGCTGGCCGCGAAACAGCACGTCCCACAGCAGCACGGCGGA
>CAMLME010000138.1 GCA_946481235.1 uncultured Methylobacillus sp.
CCCAACCATCACCTGATCGAACAGGCGCTGAAGGACGCGCAGAACCCGGTGCTGCAGGCGCAACCCATCGTGTTCCGCACCGACAAGAACTCGAAGAAGGTGATCAGCGGCGAGTTGCAGGAGCGTCTGGAAGAGTTCCACGCCTTGCCGTAAATGCGCGGGTATCGGGTCATTGCACCGATTCGATGTCCACGACCACCATCGCATCCTGGTTGCGCCAATGCAGAGAGATCACGAACGGCCGCGTTCTCACGGCCGCGCGTATCGAGTCCGACGTGCCGCGTATCGTGACCGGCACGGAAATCTCCAGCCCGGCACCGAAGTGTTTGCGCGCATTGCCGGCGATGGTGTTGGCGATCTCTCCCACGACATCCAATAGCTGGCTTTCGCTGCGATCCGGCTCGCCGAGGATGACCAGCATCTGCAGCAGCATGGTATACGGGGCCGTAAAGTGCACGCAGCCGCGGAACATGCCGGAGAGCGTGATGAGTCCGGTGTATTGCGAAGGAACGAGTTTTTCCGCGTCGCCGAGATAGGCGGCGCGGATTTCTGCAGGCTCGTTCGTAGTCTGCAGAAAGTAGTGTTTCACGGCATTGGTGAAGACTGCCAGGTCTTGCTCGTTCATGCTGTTTCCCTTATTCGTCCGGCTTATGCCGAAATCTCGGCCAGCGCGTTGGCCAATTGCTCATCGGTAAAAGGTTTGTAGAGAAACCCGGTCGCACCTTTTTTCAGCGCCTGGATCGCCGTCGTTTTGTCGCTCAACGCCGAAATCACGAGAATCTTTACGGCAGGCAACTGTTTGACCATTGCGTCAATGCAGCTCACGCCGTCCATTTCGGGCATGGTCAGATCCATGGTGACCAGTTGGGGTTGTTCCCTGATGCTGATTTCCAGTGCTTCGGCGCCGTTGGCAGCCAGGCCGCAGATGCTGAGGCCTTTCAGGTCGGCATGCAGCGCCGCGCGTGCGATGCGCGAGCGTGAAATGCTGGAGTCGTCGACAATCAAGAGTTTCTTTTGCATACGCGGGATTCCCTGGTTAGGCCTGGAAACGGATGCTGAACATGGTGTACAGGTGCTTCTGCGTGGAAATGCCGAAGCGGGCGCCCAGTGCGCCTATCTTCTGCTTTACGATGTCCATGCCGACGCCTTGCCCGGCGTCGCGATCGACCTCGCTTGCGGTGGAGAAGCCCGGCTCGAAGATTTTCATCATGATCTGTTTGGCGTCCAGTTGCTGGAGCTGGGCGGCTGTATAGAATCCCTTGCTGATTAGTGCAGCCTTGATGTCGTCGGCAACCAGACCGTGGCCATCGTCGCGTACCACCAGTTCATAGCTGTCTCCGACCTTGTCGAGCCCGATGTAGACGGATCCAATCGGCGCCTTGTTGCGCGATTTGCGGATGTGTATCGGTTCGACGCCGTGCGCCACGGCATTGCGCAGCAATTGCAGCGCAATATCCTTGATTTGCCTCTGTACCGTGTCGGGCAAGGTTTCCAGCGCATCCAGCTTGGCCGTGAGGCTGACCGCCTTATCGTGGGCGTGCGCGATGCGCTGCGCCAAGCTGTGCAGATTTCCGGCGAAATCGTCCGGCGGATCGGCGTTTTCCTGGGTAGAGCGGCCGCTGCTGAAAGCAGCGAGCTTGTCCGCGAGTTCATGGATGGTTGCGACCTTCTGGAAGAAGTCGTCCAGCGGTCCGGGCAGGGCCAGCAGGTCGTTGTCGCTAAGGGCTTCCTTGGCGCGCAGGCCGGACAACAGGCTTTCGAACTGTTGCGCCAGCGATTCGAAGATATCCAGACCGAGCGATGCCGCCTCGCCTTTGATAGTGTGTATCTGCCGGAACACGGCATCGACGGTCTTGCGTGGGCTTTGGGTGCTTTTGAGTGCGTTGTTAACGCTGAGCAGGGCCTGTTCGGTGGCGGTGAGGAATTCGTTCAATGCGGCAGGGCTGATCTTGAGGATTTCGAGCATCAATTCGACCTCGCTCTTGGCCTGCTTGCGCGCCAGCGCCAGCGCCGCTTCCAGTTCTTGCTGCTCGGTGACATCGAATACCGAAACCAGCAGGTGAGAAATCTTGCCGTCCACGAGCACGCGATTGAATTGGAAGGTCAGATAGCGCAATCCGGGCTTTCCTTCACTGAGCCGGGTTTGCACCGGGATGGCGAGCAGCGGATTGAGATCCATCACCAGCGACTCCGTGACGCGCCCACCCAGCAGCAGGTCGATGTAGTCGATCGCTGCCTCGAACGTCTCCTTGCCCAGCACGAGCTGCAGCTCCTGCCTGAAATCCAGACCGGGGCTGACGGGCTTGCCGAGAATGCCGGAAAGCGAGGCTGAATATTGCGTGCCGATGCGGTAGTCCGCGTCGAGCAGGAACAGGCCTTCCTTCACGGTGCCGAGGATCTCGGCGGTTTCCTGCTGGGCTTGCTCGACCAACCTGTCATTTTCTCGCAGGCGTCGGATGAACTTGAACAAGATAAATAGAAAGTTAAGAGTGGCGAGTATCATCCCGCCGGTTTGCACGTAACGCAGGAAGTCGGCGCGATCGTTGGCGTCTTTTTCGAGTTCCGTGGTTAACTTATTCATCAAGCCGAGCAGTTCGAGATTATTCGCTCTGGCGTAAGCCACTGCGGCGTCAATTTCCACACTGCTTGCCGGCCCCTTGAGCACGGGGGCCAGTAGTGTCATGTAGGGTTGCCAGATATGCTGGGCCTTGGTCAGGGTTTCCGTATATTTTCGGTCTGTAAGCGCTTTGAGCCTGACTTTCTTGTCTGCCGTACCCATCACGAAACCGCCTTGTTCGAAGCTGCGCAGAGTCTGGTCGAACAGCGTTACGGTTTTTTGGAGCTCATCGTCATTCTTGGGATTGCTAATGAATCTTTCTGTGTCGCTTTGCTTGATCAGCAGTGACTTCGTCATGCGCTGCGAGAGCATGCGCTGACGGCCTGACAGGTTCAGGTTGGTCGCACTGTCCGAGAGCTGGAACGAGATATAAAAATTCAGCGTCAGTACGGCCAGGTCGAAAACGAGAAAAAAGCCTACGGCAAGTATGATTTCCCGATACTTGCCCAGATATGATTTTGCATTCGATGATTCCATCGTCAAGCGCTCCATCGCAGTTAAACAGCATGAGGTCCAGCCTCGGTTTATTGGTTGCCAGCGTAGGCGAGGTCGCTTCGTTGCGATGGGGTAATGCCAGGCCGCGAATTAACGCGGTTTGGTTTTCGGCAACGTCATTGCTGCCGGAAGCCGGTGTACAATTGCTGCGGTTTGCGTGAGGCACGCTCCGGCTAGCGGCCGAAGGGTTCCTCCCCGGATCATGCATAGCAAAAAACAGGCCGAATCGATTACGTTTGGCTAAGAGGCTGATTAGTCTTCATAAAGAAGAAAATAGCTGCCTGCTCTTGATTGTTGCAGGCACTGTTCCAGTGCGAATGAGAAAAATAGACTCTCCAACGATGCAATTCCTGGCTGTACTTGCTTATGCATAAGCGATCTTCATTCCTCATATCCTTTGTATTGGCTAGCCTCGCGGCGTTAGCTCCGTTTGCAATCGATACTTATCTGCCGGCTTTCCCGGCAATGGCGAACGATCTCGGCTCAACCACGCTCGGCTTGCAGCAGAGCCTGACGGCATATCTGCTGCCTTATGCGGTGATGACGCTATGGCACGGTGCGATTTCCGATGCCATCGGCCGGCTGGCTGCGATTCGTTGGGGACTGATTGTGTTTGCGCTGGCTTCCATCGGTTGCGCATTTGCGCCCAATGTTGAAACGCTGTGGTTTTTCCGCGCGCTTCAAGGCATTTCGGCAGGGGCCGGCAATGTCGTGGCGCGTGCGATGGTGCGCGATCTGTTTGAAGGCGTTGCGGCTCAGCGCGTGATGGCCCAGGTTCAGATGATATTTGGTCTTGCACCGGCCGTTGCGCCCATCATCGGCGGATTGTTGCTCGGCATTCATTGGCAGGCGATCTTTTTCTTCCTGTTTTTGTATGCGCTCGTTGTATTGGCTTCCGCCTATCGCTTTCTTCCTGAGACGGTTCCTGTCGAGCGTCGTGTACCTTTATCGGCACGTGCGGTGATGGATGGTTACCGCAAGATATTTTCCGACAGAGAGTTCCGGCTGCTGGTTACCGCCTTCGGTTCGAACTTCGCCGGTTTTTTCATTTATGTTCTGGCTGCGCCGGTATTCCTGATCGAGCATCTTGGCCTGAACGAGCACCAGTTCGGCATGATGTTCGTACCAACGGTTATCGGCATGGTGACCGGCTCGTGGTTCGCGCGGCATTATGCCGGTCGTTTCCCTGAAGCCACCGTTTTACGTCTTGCATATGGCTGGATGGCGGGGGCGGTACTGATCAATATCGCCATCTGTATCTGGCAGCCCGCACAGCCTCTGCTCAATATTCTGCCGATCGCCCTTTACAATGTCGGTATGGCATTTGCGATGCCGGTTTTGTCCGTGGCGGCATTGGATAGGCATCCTCGCCTGCGCGGAACGGCGGCTTCAGGACAAGCGTTTATTCAAATGGTGTTGTCTACTGTATCGGCCGGATTGATTATTCCATTGTTATGGCATCATCCGCTGGGGCTCGCCCTTGGCATGGGTGCCTATTTGTTGTTAGGCTGGCTGAGTGTCAGGAAATCTTCGCTGATGGCGCGAGTTTGATTGCATGAGGATATGAGATAGCGGAAGCATCGGCGGATATGCGTCAACAATGTCGCAATCACTCTATGAGCTAGGCAAGGTCGTAAGTCGCCAGATGTACCAGACGCAAAAAAGGAGGCAATCGCCTCCTTTTTTATTGCCTGACTTGATTCGGTATTGGGTTACTCAACGAGCAGGCCGCGCTTGCCGGCCTTGCCGTTGTTTTCGTCGGCGTCAGGCAGGGCATCCTTCTTGCTGGTAATCGTCGGCCAGACCTTGGCGAGGCGGGCGTTCAGCTCGATATACTCCTGCTGGTCGGCAGGTACGTCATCCTCAGCGAAGATCGCCTCTGCCGGGCATTCGGCCACGCACAGCGTGCAATCGATGCACTCGTCCGGGTCGATGGCGAGGAAGTTCGGGCCTTCCACGAAGCAATC
>CAMLME010000139.1 GCA_946481235.1 uncultured Methylobacillus sp.
CTGTGACCTTCGGGTTATGAGCCCGACGAGCTGCCAGACTGCTCCACCCCGCGTCCGATTCGGCGCTTCGTTTATCTGTCGCGTCGAGAGGTGAGACTATAGCAAAACGGGGGAGATGGTGTCAAGCAGGAATCTGCCTTGTCCGGCAGTACAGGCGGAGAAAAGGAGCACTCACGAGACATTCCCACCAAGCTTAAAACCAGGTGGCCTTTGATTATGTTGAGGAATGCTGACTTAGCAGACCCTGCTCGCGATACCAGGCAACAGTTCTCCGGAAACCTTCATCGAGATTGGTCTTGGGCTCGTAACCCAGCAGCCGCCTTGCCTTGTCGGTAGAAAACGCCCGATTGTGCTTGAAAAACGTAAGGCGACGCCTGTGTAATGGAGGCTGTATGCCCAGCGGTTTGCAGAGCCATTCGCAACTGGCAGCGGCAAGATTCATCAATCCGTAAGGAATAGTAAGCATGGGAGTCCTGGCGCCCATCGCATTCGCAGCGGCGGCAACATACTCGCGTAGCGGCATATAGCGTGGGCCGCCGATAATGAATACCTCCCCTGCGGCCTGATCCACAGTCATTGCCAGCATGAAGCCCTGCACCAGATCATCGATGTAGACCGGATGGAAATTGGCCTGGCTGCTGCCCACGAAGAAGAACATGCCTTTTTCTATCATGCGGAACATCTTGAGCATGCGCGTATCGCCCGGCCCGTAGATGCCGCAAGGACGGATCACCACCACCTCAATGCCCTGGTCATGCATGCCGAGGCAGTACTTTTCCGCCATCAGCTTGGTTTCCTGATAGTAGTCGCGCGGATCATATGGCGCGTTCTCGTCCGCCGGCGTTTTGGAAACTGTTCCATGCACGCCTATTGTTGAACAATAAATGAATCGGCGGACGCAGGCCTGGCGGCTGGTTTCCAGCAGAGAACGCGTACCTTCGTAATTGACGGAAAGAAACTCCTCAAGGCTTCCTTCGCTACGATACATGGCCGCAATGTGAAACACCGTGTCGACACCATGCACTAATCTTGAAAGCGCTTCTGAATTACCAAGATCACCCACCACCACTTCAAGCTTATCCGACGGCTCAATGCCAGAAGTTGAACGAACCAGCGCGCGTACGTGGTAGCCGTCAGCCAGCAACCTCTTAATCAGCGCGGCACCTGTGAATCCCGTACCTCCGGTTACTGCAACCGTCATATTTGCATTCATGTCGCCGCCCTGTCCAAACGTAGGAGTACGGGATTCCCTATACATGCCGTCAGACCGATCTTGCGCAATGCTTCTTCCGCATTTCGCACCCCTTCGGATTTCGCGAACAATCGGTGCAATGCCATCGGCAGGGTAAATTGCCGATACGCTTTCGTTGCATGGAATCCATGTTGAGCAAAACTTGTACGAACTTCCCCATCCCAGAAGCTGCGGTATGTACGTGTGTTTTTCTCTATCATTTTTTTTAACGGGAATGTCGCCAGAGACAAGAGATTGATACTGGCATAGGTGGGATAGTCGATGATAACCGTACGGTCGGCGATACGGCAGAGCTCTGCCACCAGCCCTTGCCAGTTTTCCATATGGGAAATCAGGCGCACGCTGATCACGGTATCGAATGCGCGATCAACGATGGGCAGGTCCACCAGGTCGCCCTCATAGAACGGAACACTATCGCCATGAAAGTTCCGCACGCGATGTGCACAGCGCTCGTTGCTACCGGCCACCGACACTTTGCATCCCTGCGCCAGCAAAGGGCCGACCAGTTGCGCATGCCCGCCCCCGACATCGAGTATGCCGCGCCCGGAAAGGGGGCGCTCGTCCTGAAGCAATGTCAGCACCCCGCGCTCCTGCACTGTCAGCAGGTAGTCGCCGACCGGGCCGGAAAAGCGCGAGGCGTAACCGTCGGATGAAGTCTCGATATCCGGCGTTTCCCGCCCGGGAGGTATGATTGCTTGTATATCCATTACTTTCTGCGTCCTGTCACCAGTTCATGCACTTCGCCGCAGGCGGGTCCCACTTCATGGCCTTGCCATTTATAAACATGGAAGCCGGGTATCGCCGGTGCAAGCGGCTGGGCCAATTGCTCGATAGTATCGGCCGCTTCGTCGGATACCCCTATATAAGTGCGCCAACGTTCATTGGATACCACGACCGCACCATCGCCATAGCAGGACATTACCTTGGCGATTGTTTCGGGCCGGGAGATTGCACGCCTGCCGGTGCGGGGATCGAGTACGAACTCGCCGCCGGGCGGAATATCTTCAACGCGATGTGTGTTGATCAACAGGTCGTAAGCCTGTAGATAAACAATGGAATTGAAATCATCTCCGACCAGCAATACGGAAGGATTGCCAATCGCGTTGCGGACCTCCGCAGCATGGTCGCTCCACGGCTTATCCGGCGGGGAGGCAACCAGTCGCGAGGGCTGGCGGATGCCGGCTACCGTATCCCGGACCAGCGACTTGATTGTCGTTCTATAGATGGGGTTCGCGATGATTGCGCAGGTAACGGTGACCAGCATCAGCAACCCAGTCAGCGCGGAGGCAACCTCTCCAGAAAAGCGACGTGACGTCGCCTGCTGCAAAGCGGCAACGCCCTGCTCCATGGCCTTCCGGGTCGCAGGCAGCAATACCGCCGCCGCCATCCCCCACAAAGCGAACATGAAGGGAAACGCATAAAACACATAGCGCGAAGACTTCATTCCGCCCAGGGATTGAAGAATGAGCGGCACGACCGTCATGACGATGCAAAACAGTGCCGGTCGCGGCCAGCGTGCCAGGGCAATGACCCCGGCCAGCGGCAGGAACAGCCACAGGATCGGCATCGAGAAGAAGAATTCGAGGAAATAATAAAGAAAGTTGTTCTGGTCGGGGGCCGCCCATCTGGGCGTGAAGCGGAACTGATGCAGCAGGCTGCCCGAGTATAAAAGAAGAAACGCCGCCAGCGCCGCCAGAAACAGCAGTACTCCAATACGCGCCCTTCTATCGGTCCACGCCTTGCGCGCGGCATCGCGCACTCGCAATTGCGATGACAGATCGATCAGCGCCCACAATACGAGGGCCATTAGGGCAATCACAGTAGTTACCTGCAGGTGCAACGCGACCAAAAAGGCCACAAACGCACCTGCTATCAGCCACGCCGCACGCTTCAACTCAAGGGCATCCACCGCTTTATATATCGCTACAGAACCCAGCCATATCGCCAAAGCCTGCAAAGCATAGAACCGGGTGAATTGCGTATTCACGATGGCGTAACTGGCAAAGCAGAACATCAAGGCGCCGATCCATCCCGCCCTTGTGCTTGCCTGCCGGCTCAGCCACCAGAAAATTGCGCATGTCAGCAGGGCTCCGGCGAAGACCGAAGGCAAACGGGCAATATAGAGGTCACTGCGCCCAAATAACTGGAAGGTGAACCCGATCAGCGCTGTAAAACCGCGGCCACGCAGATATTCGCCGTCCAGCATGCGAAAACTGCCGTCTTCCGCCCAGGACCTTCCCGCCAGCAAGTGGTAAATCTCATCGACATGGACGGGGTTGCTGCTGACGCCGAGCAATCGGACTGTCAGGGCCAATACAAAAATAGCAGCGGCCTGCCAAAGTAACGATCGGCTTGCGCTAGAACTCACATGGCTTGTTAGTGTCATTGATTGTGCCTGAGTTACCACTGTTTATGACTCAGCCGCTGATCATGCCGAGCCCTTCTCCAAGGCTCACTGAAAAGCAAGCCCATCTGTGCGTACTGAATGATATACCCCTGTTCCACAAGAAAAAATTAGCTCCTTTGGACTATAGACCCCCTCCCTGAATTATCGAATCATGCACTCACAAGCAAGGGTGTGGGCTGCATGGTCCCCGATGATCATGCTGAATATAAAGAACGAAAGGTTCTGTCATGGTCACTCTATCGATCGTGGTTCCGCTCTATAACGAAGAAGAGAATATCCAGCCACTCTACAAGGCCATCACCTCCGCTCTGGATGGCAAGATCGACAGCTATGAAGTAGTACTGGTGGATGACGGCAGCAAGGACGACACTGGATTTCTGGCTGAGGTACTCGTCGAACAGGACCCCCGGATTCGCGTCGTACGCTTCAGGCGCAACTATGGACAAACCGCGGCCATGGCTGCCGGCATCAAGGAAGCCAGGGGCGATGTCATCGTCACCATGGATGGCGACCTGCAAAACGACCCGACAGACATTCCCATGCTTTTATCGCTGATCGAGGAAGGCCACGATATTGCCGTTGGCTGGCGACGCAAGCGCAAAGACGGCAAGGCGCGCGTGTTCGTCTCGAAAGTCGCGAATCGCATCATGGCCAAGGTCATGGGCGTTTCAGTACGCGACAGCGGTTGTTCCCTCAAGGCCTATCGCGCGGCACTGATCCAGGACATTCCGCTTTATGGCGAAATGCATCGCTTCATCCCCGCGCTTTCGCAGCTGGCCGGGGCGCGGCTGGCGCAGGTCGAGGTCAAGCATCATCCACGGCGCTACGGCGTTTCCAAATACGGATTCTCGCGCATCTACAAAGTGATGCTGGACATCATTTCCATTCGAGCGCTGCTGAGCTTCGCCCGCCAGCCCTTCCTGTGGCTGGGCCCCATCGCGCTGGGTTCGTTTTTCGTCGGGATACTGTTTCTTCTTTCATCGATCTTTATATGGCGAGCTGCCGCCTTCGTGGACGCCAGCATCGGGGTTCTGCTGATCTCGCTTAGCGTATTCCTGACCGCCTGGGGACTGCTCGGCCGGCTCTTCCCGGCCATCGAGCCGGACAACGTCAACTTCGCTTCACTCTGTGCCACGCTGTCCGCTCGCGTCGAGAAACTAAAGGAGAGTTAAATCATGAAAGCCTTATTGTCGGTCGTGGAATTACAAACCCATGTCCAGATTTCCGCGATCATTCCCGTTTCGGACCGGCACGACGAACTTGAAATGGTCACCCGCGAATATTTCAGCATGCTGGTCCACAGCGGCCGCACCTTCGAAATGATCTACGTCGTGGATGGCATGCATCCGGCAGTCGTTGC
>CAMLME010000140.1 GCA_946481235.1 uncultured Methylobacillus sp.
GCTACGGCTTCATCAGCGTCTTCGTTGCGGCTTGCACGTTTCGCCAGCAGGAGTCGCGGCATCACTACCAACAGATCCTGCATGATTTTTCTGAAGAAATGGAACGCATACTGGTTGCGGTATTGATGTTCCTGATCGGCGCTTATATCGCGAGCGGAGTGCTGGCCCCTTTAACCTGGGAAAGCGTCGCGGTGGCCCTGGCAGTGATTTTTCTGGTGCGGCCGCTGGCAGGCATGATTTCCTTCGCAGGACATCCGCTGCCGCAATGGGATAAATGGGTTCTCTCTTTTTACGGTATCCGCGGCATCGGCTCTCTTTACTATCTTGCCTATGCGATGCATCAGGCGGATTTTCCTCATGCAAAGGAGTTATGGGCCGTCGTCATTCTCATTCTCGTTATTTCCGTCATCGTGCACGGGCTATCCGCAAAACCGGCAATGGAAACGCTGGATCGTCATACGCAACGAAAAAATGCAACCAAACGCACCTGATGCTTATCCAAATGGTATGGACAAGCCTTCCTGAATTCCTACACGGAAATCAGCTTTTGATCGATTAACTCGAAATGGCGATATGGCGATGCTTCAGTCAATCAACACTAACGAGAATAATCCCATGACCGACTCCCCTCCTCCGAGCCAGAAAGACCGTGTTCTTGTTTACGCCGTTCATCCCGACGACGAGACTCTCGGTGCTGGCGGATTGATACAGAAAGCATTGCGCGCAGGCTCCGACGTGCGCGTCGTCATCGTCACCGATGGCGACAACAATCCTTGGCCCCAACGCTATGTCGAGCGGCGCTGGCACCTATCGGCCGACCACAAGGAACGTTGGGGAGAACGTCGTCGTGAGGAAGCGCTGACAGCGTTGGCGATATTGGGCGTGGAGTTGGACCAGGTATTTTTTCTCGGACTTCCCGACCAGGGGCTCACCGCCCTGCTCAAGCTAGGCAGCGATAAAATCGTGCAGCGCATTGCAGACGAAATCTCTGAATGGAAACCGAGCTGCATCGTTGCTCCGGCACTGCAGGATCAGCACCCCGATCACAATGCATTTGGCCTAATTGTCGAGTTGGCGCTGGCCCGACTTGATGCCGAACAAGTGCGACCGAGCGTGCTCCATTACCTGATCCACGGCCAGACGATGTATGCACCTGCCTGCAGCATCGATCTGAGCGACAACGAACTGGAACGCAAGCGGCAGGCAACCTTATGCCACTCAACGCAAATGGCCTTATCCCGGCGGCGCTTCATGCGTTACGCAACGCGTCACGAGAATTACCTGAACTCTCCCGCGCCTGACCCTTATCAACTGGAACATCCGATCAGGGCCGTTTCCATTGCGCCACCGCTGCTGACCTTGCATGTGCATGCATCACCGTGGCTACGGCGCATGGGAAAACCGTCGCTCTCCATCGTGACGGACCGTGCCGTTTTCCGTATCGATCTCGACGCCCGCGGGCTCGTCAATATTAACGATAGCGCCACCGATGCAGTCGTGGGCCAGGCTTATCTCGTCACCGACGAGGACATGCTCGAGCTTTCGATGCCAATGTCGCTGTTTGAAAGTATTGACCGTCTATTCTTCAAGCTGGAACGTCGCTGGGCATTCTTTGATCCTGCCGGGTGGCGTAGCGCGACAATCACAACGAACAAGGCCCATGCGGACGTCATCGGTCTCATGCCATGCTATGACGTTGAGGATTTTTGCGAGCAGGTCATCATGAACACGATCCAGCATGTCGATCACCTGATCGTCGTCGATGACGGCTCCTCCGATAACACAACGCAAATAACGCGTCGCCTTGCCGTTCAATTATCCGGGCAAATCAGCCTGATACACTTCGGCCGGAATCAGGGTAAAGGGGTTGGCCTGATGGCCGGCTTCCTCCATGCGCTCAATCATTTCGATTTCGATATGCTGGTGACGCTGGATGCAGACGGCCAGCATTTGCCGGCGCGGATTCCGCAACTTGTCGAAAAAATCCGCGAAGGCGCCGAGATGGTCATCGGCGAGCGCCAATTAGCCGAAATGCCGGGACGAAGCCGTCTCGGCAATACACTGGCAACCACTGCGATCCATTGGCTGCATCCGCATGCACCGGCCGACACGCAATCCGGCATGCGCGCTTTCAACCGAGAACTCGTCGAGGAAATCGCGCGCCGGATCTCGGGCAGCCGTTACGAAACCGAATTCCAGATCCTGCTGCTCGCACTGTCCAAGGGACGACGCATCGCTTCGGTACCGATTCCGACCATCTACATCGATAACAATCGCTCTTCCAAGTTTCGGCCGGTGCTCGATACCCTGCGCATTGCGCGTTCGATGATCAACTGGCACTGATCGGCTACAGGCTCTAATGTTTGACTTCAGCGCACTGGATCTGGCCCGGATACAGTTCGGTTTTACCATCTCGTTCCACATCATTTTCCCGGCAATCACCATTGGGCTGGCCAGCTACCTGGCCGTACTCGAAGCAGCCTGGCTGCGCACCAAACGACCGCTCTACCTCGACCTTTATCATTTCTGGCTGAAGATATTCGCAGTCAATTTCGGCATGGGTGTGGTTTCCGGACTAGTGATGTCCTATCAGTTCGGCACCAACTGGAGTCGCCTCTCGGATTATGCCGGCAGCATCCTGGGGCCGTTGCTCACTTATGAAGTGCTGACCGCATTTTTTCTCGAAGCGGGTTTTCTCGGTGTGATGCTCTTCGGCCGCAACAAGGTCGGACCCGGATTGCATTTTTTCTCAACCTTGATGGTCGCGCTGGGTACGCTGATTTCAGCCACATGGATACTCTCGGCCAATAGCTGGATGCAGACGCCTACCGGTTACCTCGTAGCCGATGGTCGCCTGATCCCGACCGACTGGTGGCAAGTGATTTTCAATCCTTCGTTTCCTTACCGGCTCGCGCATATGGTCGCAGCCGCCTATCTCGCCACCGCGCTTTTCGTGGTGGCCTCAGCGGCCTGGCACCTATTGCGACGCAACGACAATGGGGCCGTACGCCGCATGTTTTCGATGGGTTTGTGGATGATTCTGCTAGTGGCGCCAATTCAGGCAGTGATCGGCGATTATCACGGGCTCAACACCCTGAAGCATCAGCCGGCAAAAATTGCCGCCATTGAAGGGCACTGGGAGAACAAGGGTGACGAGGCGGTGCCGCTTATTCTGTTTGGCTGGCCGGACATGGAACGCGAGGAAACGCGTTATGCGATTGAAGTACCGCATCTTGGCAGCCTGATACTTACTCACAGCTGGGATGGCCAGTTCCCTGGCATGAAGGAATTCCCGCCCGAGGACAGGCCCAATTCAGCGATCGTTTTCTGGACCTTTCGCATCATGGTCGGGTTGGGCGTCCTGATGATCGCACTCGGCGTATGGGGTGCATGGCTGCGCTGGCGGAGGTCGCTGTTCCGATATCGCCCGTTTCTTCACTTTGCGTTTTGGATGGGGCCTGCGGGCATCCTCGCCATTCTCGCCGGCTGGTTTACCACCGAGATCGGCCGCCAGCCCTGGACAGTCTATGGCCTGATGCGCACGGCAGATGCCGTGTCGGCCCATGGCACAGCTGAAGTAGGCGTTACGCTACTGCTCTTCATATTGATCTATAGCGCCGTGTTCGGCGTCGGCATCGCTTACATGATGCGTCTGGTGCGCCTCGGCCCGCAAACCGGCGAAAGCCTGGAAGCCAACGATGGCGGACCCGGGCACGAACGTCAGCCGATGCGACCCTTATCCATGGTAACCGGGCCGGATACTGACTCAAATAACCGACCGGAGGAGTTTTGAGCATGGAAACCGCCCTTCCCTACCTCTGGGCCGTCGTCATCCTGTTTGCCATCATGATGTATGTGGTAATGGACGGGTTCGACCTCGGCATCGGCATCCTTTTCCCGCTGTTCGAAAGCAAGGAAGATCGCGACCTGATGATGAACACCGTCGCGCCGGTATGGGATGGCAACGAAACCTGGCTGGTACTGGGCGGGGCCGGCCTGCTGGCGGCGTTTCCGTTGGCCTATTCAATAATCCTCAGCGCTTGCTACCTGCCGCTGATTTTCATGCTGATTGCGCTGATATTCCGCGGTGTCGCATTTGAATTCCGGTTCAAGGCTCGCGAGCATGAAAGGCACTTCTGGGACAAGGCATTCATTGGCGGCTCGATTGTCGCAACCTTCTTCCAGGGTGTCACACTGGGAACCTACATCCAAGGCTTTCCCGTGATCGATCGTGCCTATGCCGGCGGGCCACTCGATTGGCTGACGTCGTTTGCCCTCTTTACTGGCGCGAGTCTGGTCATAGGCTATGCACTGCTGGGCAGTACCTGGCTGGTGATGAAAACAGAAGGCCAGTTGCAGGCGCACGCCTACCGTATCACGCGTCGTCTGGCATGGCTGTTGCTGCTTGCAATCGTGGCCGTCAGCATCTGGACGCCACTGATGGATGCGGAAATCGCCCGCCGATGGTTCAGCATGCCCAACCTGCTGTGGCTATCGCCGGTACCGATACTGGTTGGCATCTGCATGTTCCTGCTGCTCCGTGCCGTGGCGAGGCAGGCACAAGTCGCACCTTTTATCTGCACATTGGCACTGATTTTCCTGTGCTACGCCGGTTTCGGCGTCAGCCTGTGGCCCAACATCATTCCGCCGGACATTACCCTGCAAGCGGCTTCATCGCCGCCCCAGAGTCAGGCGTTCACGCTGGTCGGCACGTTGCTGATTCTGCCCGTCATCCTGGGTTATACGGTTTGGGCCTATCGCGTGTTTCGTGGCAAGGTGCGACACGGCGAGCATTACCACTGATGTGGAAGAGACTGGCGTGGATGGTGTTGTTCTGGGCCGCCGGCGTGGCTGCGCTGGCGGTTGTGGCGTACGGATTGAAGTTCTTGATGAAAGCAGCCGGGCTGAGCGCCTAGGCCGGACGGCTAATCCTTGTATTCGGTATATTTCGCATTGCTGCCGCGCACCTTGTCGGCGGGATACTTCTGGGCATT
>CAMLME010000141.1 GCA_946481235.1 uncultured Methylobacillus sp.
ACCTTGACCGTGATGTTGTACTTGCCGTCCTTGATTTCGCCGATGAAAGTCACCTCGTAGTCCAGCAGGCTCTGCACGCCGGAGACGGGAGCCGCCTTGTTGACGAAGTAGGGGAAGGTCATTTCGATGTGGCCGGATTCTGCCTCAAGACGTTTTACCATCTCGCGCAGAATGGTCTCGAAATTTTCTACCGAGATTTCCCGCTCGTTCATGTTGAGGATCTCGACGAAGCGAGACATGTGCGTGCCCTTGAAGTTGTGCGGCAAGTGCACATACATATTGAACACCGCGACGGTGTGCTGCACGCCGCCGGTCTTGTCCTGGACCTTCACCGGATGGCGGATGGACTTGATGCCGACCTTGTCGATCGCCAGATGGCGCACGTCAGGAGTGTTCTGCACATCCTCGATAGGGAGTGTGGCGGGATGGTTCATGGAGGTTCCCAAAATAAATGCTCTTAATAGTTGAGTATACTACTAGGTTAATATTTTCTCAATCGCCGAGGCGATACCAACGGCATCCAAGCCGCAGGCAGCCAGCATTTTTTCCGGCGTGCTGTGCTCGATGAACTGATCCGGCAAGCCGAGTACCAATGTCTTTACGGAGATGCCGGAGGCTTGCAGTGCTTCCATCACGGCAGCACCGGCACCGCCCATGACGGTATTTTCTTCCACGGTCACGACCAGTTCATGGCTTGCTGCCAATTCATAGACCAGTGCTGAATCCAGAGGTTTCACGAAGCGCATGTTTGCCACGGTGGCATCCAGGCTCTCGGCAGCCGCCAACGCAGGTTGAAGCATGCTACCGAATGCCAGAATAGCGATTTTTCTACCTTTTCGCCGCACTTCCCCTTTGCCCACCGGGATTGCCTGCATGGATTTTTCGATTGCCACGCCCGAGCCGCAGCCGCGTGGATAGCGCACCGCCGTGGGTCCGTCCAGCATGAAGCCGGTATACAGCATCTGCCGGCATTCGTTTTCGTCGGCAGGGCACATCACAACCATGTTGGGCACGCAGCGCAGATAAGAAATATCGAAGCTGCCGGCATGGGTCGGGCCATCCGCGCCAACCAGGCCGGCGCGATCGATGGCCAGCAGGACGGGGAGGTTTTGCAGAGCGATGTCGTGGATCAGCTGGTCGTAGGCGCGTTGCAGGAAGGTGGAGTAAATCGCCACCACCGGCTTGCTGCCTTCGCAGGCCAGGCCCGCGGCGAAAGTGAGCGCATGCTGTTCGGCAATGCCGACGTCGAAATAGCGGTCGGGGAATTGTTCCTGGAAGGCGTTGAGACCCGAGCCGTCGCACATCGCAGGCGTGATGCCGATCAGCCGCTGATCCTGTGCGGCCATGTCCACCAGCCATTCGCCGAATACCTGGGTGTATGTCTTTTTACCGCCACTGGTGATGGACTCGCCATTTGAAGGGTCGAATTTCCCCACGCCGTGATATTTGCCGGGATTTTCTTCTGCCGGCTTGAAGCCGTAACCTTTTTGCGTGACAACATGCAGGAATTGCGGGCCTTTGAGTTTGCGGATATTGGACAGGGTTGCTACCAGCGCGTCCAGATCGTGACCGTCGATGGGGCCGATGTAATTGAAGCCGAATTCCTCGAACAGCGTGCTTGGCGAAACCATGCCCTTGACGTGCTCTTCGGCGCGCTTGGCCAGTTCCAGGATGTGCGGTGCCACGCCCAGTACTTTTTCCGTTCCGCGGCGCATTCTGTCGTACAGCTTGCCGGAGAGCAGACGTGCCAGGTAGTTGTTGAGCGCTCCGACGTTGGGCGAAATCGACATGTCGTTATCGTTGAGGATTACCAGTAGGTTGGCATCCATCGCGCCGGCGTTGTTCAGTGCTTCGAATGCCATGCCGGCAGTCATTGCGCCATCGCCGATGATGGCGACCGAGCGGCGGTCGGAGCCAGTCTGCTGCGCCGCCACGGCCATGCCCAGCGCGGCGGAAATCGAAGTGCTGGAGTGGCCGGCGCCGAATGCATCGTATTCGCTTTCGGCACGGCGCGGGAAGCCGGCAATGCCGCCTTCCTTGCGCAAACCGGCCATCGCTTCGCGGCGGCCCGTCAGGATCTTGTGCGGGTAGGTCTGATGACCAACGTCCCACACCAGCCTGTCCTCGGGTGTATTGAATACGTAATGGAGCGCGATGGTCAGTTCGACCACGCCCAGATTGGAAGATAGATGGCCGCCTGTCTGGGAGACGCTGTTGATCAGGAAGTCGCGCAGTTCCTCTGCCAGTTTAGGCAAACGCTTGCGCTCCAACTGACGAAGTTGGGCCGGAAAATCGATGGTTTCGAGCAATGGATACATTTAGAAAGAGCGTTGCGTAATGAAATCGGCGAGTTGCGTCAGGCGCTGTCCGGCTTCGCCGAATGGAGCGATGCTATCCAGGGCGTCGGCGTGCAGTTCCCGTGCGAATTCCTTTGCGCGCGCGAGCCCGAGAATGGTGACGTAAGTGGGTTTGTTCTGCTCGGCATCCTTGCCGGCAGTCTTGCCCAGGGTAGCCGTATCCGCCTGGGTATCCAGGATGTCGTCGACGACCTGGAAGGCGAGGCCGATGCATTTCGCATAACGGTCGAGTGCCTGCAGTCTGGAAGCATCCGGCGCCTCCGTGCAGTAAGCGCCAAGCAGCGCAGCCGCTCGAATGAGGGCACCGGTCTTATGGATGTGCATGAATTCCAGCTCTTGCTGCGTCAGGCTGATGCCGACGCTGGCCAGGTCGATGGCCTGCCCACCCGCCATGCCTCGCGAACCGCTGGCAATGGCCAGCAGATGGATCATCTTCATCTGTTGCTGCGCATCCTTGCACAACTCAGGTTGTGCAAGCGTCTGGAAGGCCAGGCTTTGCAAGGCATCGCCCACCAGCAAAGCGGTAGCCTCATCGAATTGCTTGTGGCAGGAGGGTTTGCCGCGCCGCAGGTCGTCGTCGTCCATGCAGGGCAGATCGTCATGTACGAGCGAGTAAGCATGGATCAGTTCCACGGAAGCTGCGGCGTAATCGACTTTCTCGGCGGAGGCGCCGAACAGTTCGCCGGCGGCATGGGCGAGCAATGGGCGCACACGTTTTCCGCCGCCGAGAATAACGTAGCGCATGGCGGTATGAAGACGTTGCGGAGCGACGTCCGCAGAGGGCAGCAGGCCACTCAGCACGGATTCCGTGCGGCTCTGTATCTGTGAGGCCCAGGAAGGGAAATCAGTCATCGCGATCGGTATAAGGTTGCAGGGTGTTGGCTTCATTCAGCAGCCGTACCTGCTGTTCGACGTCTGCCAGGGACTTCTGGCAATACTGCAATAATTCGGCGCCGCGTTTATAAGCTGCGAGAGATTGCTCCAACGGGAGTTGCCCGGATTCCATTTGGGAAACAAGGGTTTCAAGTTCGGAAAGCGCACTTTCAAAGCTTTTCGGCGGGGTGTTTTTGCTCATGGAAAGATGGCCTGTGAAGGGGATGAACCGTAACAAAATAGCCGCGTTCGGTCAATTGTCCGTTTGGTGCTTTTTTTTTGGAAATCTGTCATAGTCGCTGTAAACAAGACAACATAATCTTGAGGCTCATGGTGGACCTGATTGGAAAACTGCAAGCTATCGTCAAGCCGCACGGGGAGGAACTATTGGATACGGCATGGCTTGATGAACTTCCGCGCGATAATTATCTCATTGCGCAGGATATTGTGCTGAAGCGGCTACGAGATTTTGTTGCAGAAGATAATCCTTTCAACTCCGCGGCGCTGCAAGCGCTGATCCGGATCGACGAACGCGCCCGACAGAATGTGGCGGCACTCACAAGACAATACGTCAGCGCACCAGTACTTCCTTACGAAATCGACGAGCGGCTGTGGCAATCCGTCTACAACTACTATCATGTGCTCGAACGCGCCTATCAGGCGTTCCTTGATCGGCACGATGGAAACCTTGCGCACTCGCCAATCGCCAAGGACGTTCCCCAATTATTGCTGAACCTGGTCGACTGCCTGCGGTGCGCGGCCAAATGGCGCTATCTGCGCTATCAAGCGATGGCCGAAGGTGGTTGGACGCGCTTGCATGGCCTGTATCAGCTCGGCGAAAGCATGGGATGTGTCAATACCATATTGAAGCGGTACCAGGACAGTCCCGGAACATCATTGATGTCCTGCTATCTGCAGGCCTTGATGCTGGATACCCTGAACCACACCAGTATGCTGAAAAGCGAGATTGAAATGCTCGCGGACTGGCTTTCCGGCTGGTGCGGCATTCTGTCTCTCGATAAGGAATATTCTGAGCAACGTCATTTGTTCTTCGTTGCCCTGGAAGAAGATCGCGGCGGACGCCGTATTCGCCATTTCGAGCCGGCGTCGACTTATCGCTATTGGGATACCGACAAGGTCGTGCTGCAAGTCGAGCGTCTGGCGCAATATGTACGCCAGAGCAGCATGCCGGCAGGCCTGACTTTGCCGGTGAATGTCGGGTACTCCGATTGCCACCTGCTGATCGAGCACATGCTGGTTGAATGGTCGCGCAATGTCTACCGTCGCCAACGCAGGACTGATGAGCGCGACGATGTGGCGAAAGTCGCAGAGGTGGTCAATGGCGTCCTGAACGTCTGCCAGCATGTCAAGAATGTACTGTATAGCCGCGGTCGCCCCTTGCTGCACGACGAACTGAATGCGCGCCCGTTGCCGGATGCGGAAGCCAGGCCGCAAGCTGAATCCGAGGCTGGCAGTATCGTATTGCCAGGCGTCAATGGCGAAAAATGGACCATCAACAACGAAAGCAAGTATGGGTTCGGCGCGGTAGTGAATGGCGAGCTGAATCTGTGGCTTCGTCCGGGCCGGATCATTGCGCTCGATTACGAAATGAACCCTGATATGCCGGTTGTCGGCGTGGTGCGCAGCGTCAAGCAGCTTCCCGACAATATGCGGCATGTAGGGATAGAAGTGTTTTGTCATACGCCGGCGTATGTGCGC
>CAMLME010000142.1 GCA_946481235.1 uncultured Methylobacillus sp.
AGACAGTTTTTTTGAGTTTGTTCCAGGAGGTCATCATGAAATATCTCGAGGCGTCGTTACTGATTCTGGCCCTGCTCACCTGCGGGCAGGCCGTCGCACTCCCGGCCGATCATCCGGCCAATCCCGAAATGGCGGTGCCTGCATTCCAGCCGGCGGACTATTTTGCCGGCCAGTCCGGCAACGTGAAGCTGGCGGCGGACGAGCACCAGCACGATGCCGCGCCTGCGGCACAGGAATCCGGGGCAAAGGATGAAGCCGCGGCAAAGCAACACGGTGAAGGCGCAGGCAAGGGCTGCAAGCGCGGCGAAGGAATGGGCTGCTGCTGCCAATGCTGCTGCAAGTGCGGCGGCGAAAAGGGCGACATGATGGGGATGAAAAAGTCCGGCGATGCCGACAAGAAAGGCTCGGGCATGATGGACTGCGACATGATGAAGATGATGAACAAAAAGGACATGCAGCAGGGCGGTGGAAAACCGGTCGTGGAGCCGGTTGAGCCGCCGGCGACTCAACAGGAAGAAGGTCATGAATCGCACCATTAGGCTGGCAGCACTGGCGCTGATTCCGATCGTGCTGGCGGGTTGTGCCAGCGTGCCGAAAGATGCCGGATTCGCCGACGTGCAGCAGGGTGTTGCCGAACGGCTGGGCGAGCACGTCGAATGGCGGCGCGGCAATGCCGAGGATGCGGCGGTGGATACGCAGGTGAAGGCGGCGCTGCAGCAACCGCTCACGGCCGATGCCGCCGTGCGGGTGGCGCTGCTCAACAATCGCCGGTTGCAGGCGGAATACGAAGAGTTGGGCGTGGCGCAAGCCGATCTGGTGCAAGCCGGCTTGCTGCGCAATCCCACCTTCGGCTGGAGCCGGCAGGAGGGCGGCGACATCACCAAGACTACCTGGGGCGTGGAGTTCGACTTTCTCGGTCTTTTGCTGCGCTCGCCGCAGAAGAGGCTGGAGAGCATGCGTTTCGAGCACACCAAATTACGTGTTTCCGAAGCAGTTTTGAAGCATGCGCTGGAGACGCGCAAGGCCTGGTTCGAAGCGGCCGCGGCAGAGCAGGATGCGGGTTTTATGGCCAAGGTCGCCGATCTGGCGTCGGCCGAAGGCGAGTTGGCGGAGCGGCAGCGCAAGGCAGGCAATCTGAGCCGTCGCGATATGCTGCGCCAGCAAGCCTTTGCCGAGGAGGCAGCGGCGCAACTGGCACGGTCGCGCGAAACGGCTTTCATCGCGCGCGAACGGCTGAATCGGCTGATGGGCGTTTGGGGCGAGGATGCCGGCTGGAAACTGCCAGTGCGCCTGCCCGAATTGCCCGCCGCGCCGCCAGCTTTCGACAACATCGAGGCCTATGGCCTGAAGCAACGGCTGGACGTGCGGATGGCGCAGAAGGAGGCTGAAGCGCTGGCCGCAGGATTGGGCCTGACACGCGACACGCGCTTCATCAACGTATTCGACCTTGGCGTGGAAACCGAAAAATCCACCGGCGAGCGCCGCATTACCGGGCCGACGCTAAAGCTGGAGTTGCCGATATTCGACCAGGGGCAGGCGCGCGTCTCCAGGCAGGAGGCGGTGTATCGCCAGAGCGAGGCGAGGCTGTATGCGCTGGCCGTCGATGCGCGTTCCGAAATGCGCGAGGCGTATCAGCGCACCGCGACCGCCTATGCCACGGCGCGCCATGCGCGCGACAGGCTGGTGCCGTTGCGTCGGCAGATCGTCGAGGAAAGCACGCTGCACTACAACGGCATGCTGATCGGCGTTTACGAGCTGCTGGCCGATGCGCGCGAACAGGTGGCGGCGGTGCAGAACCATATCGCCGCGACGCGCGACTTCTGGACGGCATTGGCCGATTTGCAACTGGCGGTGGGCGGCAAGCTGCCGATGGAAGTTCCCCCAGCCGCGCCCACACTACATGAGGAAGAAAAAGTGAAAAGCAATGCTCATCAGCACGAGGGGCATACACCATGACGACACGCAGACAGTTTCTCGCCGGAGGGGTGGCCCTGGTTGGAGCAACCCTCGCGGAGCGTGCTTCGGCCGCGCCTGACATTCAGAGTCGCACATCGGCGGATACCGCCAGCCCGTTGTGGCTGGGCAGCGGCAAGCCTTACCAGCCGGTGGTCACGCCCAATGGCTGGACGCTGGCGCCGACACTGAAGGACGGCGTGAAGGAGTTTCACCTGGTCGCAGAGCCGGTCAAGCGCGAGTTTGCGCCGGGAATGACAGTCAATTGCTGGGGCTATAACGGCAGCACGCTGGGGCCGACCCTGGAGGCCGTGGAAGGGGAGCGGGTGCGTATCTACGTGACCAATCGCCTGCCGGAGCACACCACCATCCATTGGCACGGCATACGTGTGCCGAACGGCATGGATGGCGTGGGTGGGCTGACCCAGCCGCATATTCCGCCAGGCAAGACTTTCGTTTACGAGTTCGTGCTGAAGCGCAGCGGGACATTCATGTACCACCCGCATTCCGACGATATGCTGCAAGTCGCCATGGGCATGATGGGCTTTTTCATCGTGCATCCCAAGAATGCCAAGGAACGTCCGGTAGATCGCGATTTCTGCATCATGCTGCACAACTGGGATGTGGAGGCAGGCACCGCCACGCCCAAGGCCAGCACGATGACGGAGTTCAATCTGTGGAGCTTCAACAGCCGCGTATTTCCCGGCACGGCGCCGCTGGTGGTGCGCAAGAACGACCGCGTGCGCATCCGTATCGGCAACCTCAGCATGCACGACCACCCCATTCATTTGCACGGCTACGATTTCTGGACGACCGGCACCGATGGTGGCTGGGTTCCGAAATCGGCTCAGTTGCCGGAGATCACGGTCAATGTGCCGGTCGGCGCGATGCGGGCCATCGAGTTCGTGGCCGATGAGCCGGGAGATTGGGCGATGCATTGCCACAAGATGCACCACGCAATGAATGCGATGGGGCATGGGGTTCCCAACATGCTTGGCGTCGATCAGCGCGGCATTGCCGGGAAAATCGGCAAGCTGGTGGATGGCTACATGGCGATGGGCGAGAGCGGCATGTCCGAGATGCAGGAAATGCAAATGCCGCTGCCGGAAAATACCCTGCCGATGATGACCGGCGACGGCCCGTTCGGCCCGCTGGAAATGGGCGGCATGTTCACCGTGGTCAAGGTGCGCGAGGGGTTGGCGCACGACGACTATCGCGATCCGGGCTGGTACCGGCACCCACCGGGTACGGTGGCTTGGGAAGATAAAGCCTGAGTTTGAAAGCAAAGGAGCCAGTGACGCAAGTCCTGGCTCCTTGTCATTCAGCATCTGCTCATTCAAGTCAATGGCGTTATAGCGAACCTTCGTCCCAGCTTGCGTCCGGCCGGTAGGCCTCCACCCACTCGGGTACGGCGTCCGCCGGCATGGGGCGGGCGATGCCATAACCCTGGGCGATGGTGCAGCCCATGCGCAGCAGGTGCAGGCCATGGTCGACCGTTTCCACGCCCTCGGCAACCACCTGGCGCTGGAATTCGCGGCTCAGGCTGATGACGCCGGCCACCACCGCCAGATCGTCGGCATCATGCAGCATGTCGCGCACGAAGGACTGGTCGATCTTGATGACTTCCACCGGCAGTCGGCGCATGTAGGTCAGCGACGAGTAGCCAACACCGAAGTCGTCGAGCGCAAAGGTGACGCCGAGCAGCTTGCAGCTGTTGATCATCTGCGCGACCCCCGAGATATCCTCGATAGCGGCGGTTTCGGTGATTTCCAGCTCCAGCAGCGATGGCGGCACTTGCGGATGATCCTGCAGCAGTTTTGCCAGCCGCATGGCAAAGTCTTTCTGCATCATGTGACGCGGCGCGATATTGACGCTGACCGGCATCTCCAGTCCCAGCGCCTGCCAGATACCGATCTGACGCAGCGCCTCCTCGATCACCCACTCGCCCAGCGGAATCGCGAACTCGGTGTCTTCGACCACCGGCAGGAAATCGGCAGGCGAACGCAGCCCAAGCTCGGGATGCTGCCAGCGAATGAGCGCCTCCAGCCCGACCACCTTGCCGCGGCGCATGTTGACCTTGGGCTGGTAGTGCAGACGGAATTCGCCATTCGGCAGGGCGGCTTCGATGCGTTCGCGTTCCTGGCGGCGGCCGCGGGTCTGCCGATCGTGCTCGGTATCGAACAGATGGTAATGACTGCCGCCGCTCACCTTGGCCTGGTACATGGCATGGTCGGCGTGGCGCAGCAAGGTGTCCGGCTCGCTGGTATCCAGCGGAAACAGGGTGTAGCCGATGCTGGCGGATACATGTACGGTATCGTCGCCGAGCAGGAATGGCCCCTGAATGGCGGTGAGCAGTCGCGTAAGCGTTTGCTCGCATTCCTCCACCGATTGCAGGTTGCATAGCAGCAGCGCGAATTCATCGCCGCCCAGCCGCGCGACAGTGTCGGTTTCCCGCAGACAGGCTCGCACGCGCTGCGCCAGCTCTACCAGCAACTGGTCACCTGCGTCGTGGCCGAAGGTATCGTTGATCGGCTTGAAGCCGTCAAGATCGAAATAGCAGACTCCCAGGATTTCGCCTGTGCGGTTTGCACGTGCCACGGCCTGATGCAGGCGATCATCCAGCAGCGTGCGGTTGGGCAATTGCGTCAGCGCATCGTGATAGGCCATGTGCTCCAGATTCTGCTGCTGTGCCTTGGCCTGGGTAATGTCGGAAAATACGCCTACGTAATTGGCGCTGCCGTCTTCTTTGGTGACGATGAAAAGTTCCATCCATGCAGGATAGGTTTCTCCGTTCTTGCGCCGGTTCCAGGTCTCGCCGCGCCATTCGCCTGCCGCGTCCGGGCTTTGCCAGATATGCGCGAAGAAATTCGGGTCGGGGACGGCAAAGCCGAGTTCGGCGGGCGTGCGGCCCACAACTTCTTCGCGGTCATAGCCGGTGATCAGGATGAAGGCGGGATTGATTTCGATGATGCG
>CAMLME010000143.1 GCA_946481235.1 uncultured Methylobacillus sp.
CGGTTTGCCATCGCGATCGAGTATTCCATCGCCGTCATGGTCTTCGAAGCCGGCCTCGCGTAACAGAGCCTTGGCTTTGTCCGGATCGTAGGCATAAGGACGCAGGTTGGGGTTGGTCCATCGAGTGCCCGGCTTGTAAGGGGAAGCTACCGGCTCACCCAGTCCCAACAGCACGCCATCGATCAGCTCCTGCTTGTCGATAGCGTAATTGATGGCCTGACGCACACGTTTGTCGTCAAAGGGCTTGTGCTTCAGGTTGAAGCCAAGATAGGTGTAGGCATTGCCAAGTTCCTTGTACAACGCGATCTTGCGGTTGAGCTCCTCGCGTGCGGGAAAGATGCGCGCGTACTGGATGGGACTCAGGCCCATGGTATCGATATTGTCGGCCATCAGCTCAAGGAACTGCGACGCCGGATCCGGAATGAAGCGCGACACGAGACGGTCGATACGTGCCTGCCCCTGGGTGGCGTTGGGGTTGCGCACCAGAGAAATGCGCTCGCCGTTTTTCCATTCGCCAAGCTGGTAGTAATGGCTGCCGATGGGTTTTCGCGCAAACGACGTGGTGTTGATGTCCTGCCCTTTCAGGATGTGTTCCGGCAGCACTTGCAAACCGGCCCAGGAATCCATTGCCGGCGCGTAGGGTTGTCCGTAGGTCACGCGGAAAGTGGCAGGGTCAGGCGCTTCTGCCTTGACTACCAGCTTGTAGTCGGCACCGTAAGGTGTGCGGGTATTGTCGTCAGTGACGAGTTTCCAGGTAAACAGCACATCGGCGCTGGTCAATGGTGCTCCGTCCGCCCATTTCATGCCTGGCTTGAGAGTGAATGTGATGGTTTTCTGGTCGGGGGATACCTTCCAGGACTTGGCAAGCTCACCTTCCAGTTCGAGATTCTTGTCGTATTTGAGCAGGGTGTTGAAGATATTGCTGGCAATAGTCGATGCCGCAGATTCACCGGCGATCATCGGAATCAGCCCGCTCGGCTCACCCGTCATGGCATCGATCATCGTTCCGCCGGATGCCGGCGGGTAAGTGCGATCCCAATCGGTGGAAGTGTGGGTGGTCTGTTGCGAAGATCCGCATGCACTGAGCATCAACAAAAGCGCAGCGCATGGTAATCCGAAAGTGCGGGGCAGGACGGGCATCGTGAGAGACAGACCGCTTATGCCTTGTCAGGGTTCAGGATTTTGAGTTTCCGGCCGGGGACAATATGTGAACTGCTGAGATTGTTCCAGTGTTTGATGTCCTTGGAGTCCACATCGAACTTGCGTGCGATGCTGGATAATGTATCGCCGCGACGCACAACGTAATGGCTTTTTGCGCTGCGTAGCTTGACGGTTCGTGTTGCCATGCGCTTGGGCGCATCCTCGTCGACCTGTACGAGCAGAATCTGGCCTTTTTTCAGCTTGCTCGATTTCAGATGGTTCATCGCACGCAATTCTTTGGTGCTGACGCCATAGCGCTTTGCTACGCCGCCCAGCGTTTCACCGTGCTTGACCAGATGGCGCTTGGTGGAAAAAGCTGCCGTAGCGGTTTCTTCTTCCGGGGCTTCGGTAATATCTTCAGCCGTGAAGATGTCTTCCGAAGACTCGCTTTGCAGCGGGACCAGCAGTTGATGCGCGGATTTGAACTTGCCCTTGTGGCTGATGCCATTGACTTCGCGCAACTCGTCGGGGGAGACACCGAATTTCTTCGCGATGCTTTCAATGCGTTCGCCACGTTTGGCGTAATAGCTCTGCCAGCTGACAAGGGGTTTGTCATAGGCGGCCAGATTGGTTTCGAAAGTTTCTTCTGCGCCCATCGGCAACAGGATTTCGTGCGTGCTTTCGGTCGAGGTCAACACGGGACGGTTGTATTCCGGATTCAGGGAGCGGAATTCTTCCATCGATACACCGGCCAGTTTGGCAGCAAGCGTGACATCGATCTGCTTGGGTGCATTGACCTTGGTGAAGTAGGGCTGGTTGGCAATGGATTGAAGATTTAATCCATATTGTTCGGGATTGGAAACGATATTCTTGACCGCTTGTAGCTTGGGGACGTAATTACGAGTTTCAGGCGGGAGCTGAAGGCTTTGGTAGTCTGTAGGCAGACCGCGCTTGCGATTGCGTTCGATGGCTCGCATCACGGTGCCTTCGCCCGCGTTGTAAGCGGCCAGTGCCAAGTCCCAAGTGCCGAACATGACGTGCAGTTTTTGCAGATAGTTTAGGGCGGCATCGGTCGCAGCCGTCACATCGCGGCGGTTATCGACCCACCAGTTCTGCTTAAGGCCAAAGTGTTTGCCTGTGGACGGGATGAATTGCCAGATGCCGGAAGCCTTGCTGGTTGACATTGCAGTCGGGTTGAATGCGCTCTCGACCATGGGAAGTAAGGCGATCTCTGTTGGCATCCCGCGCTTCTGCACTTCTTCGACGATATGGTAAAGATACTTCTGGCTGCGCCCGACCATGCGTGTCACGTATTCCGGGCGGGATGCATACCAGGATTCGTGCGTGGCAGTGATGGGGGACTGCAGTTCGGGCATTGCATAGCCGCTCTTGATGCGTTGCCAGAGATCGGCATTAGTGCCAGCTACTTCGGTAGTGTCACTTTCCTGCGTATAGCTTTCGAGCGACAAGCTCTCCAGTTTTGGGTTGAACTGCAAGGATTCGACATCGGGATTCGCGGCGACATCGTCGAGGGTTGTGATTTCTTCCCCGGCAAGATTGGTGTCGGCGTAAGCGGCCGGGGCAATGAGTAGAGCGAGAATGGACAGCTTCAGCAGAGATTTTGCAAGCATGTAAACGTGTCAGGGGAAGCCAGAAATTCTTGCAATCCTATCTGTACAGTCCGGCTAGCGTCAAGCAATATTTGCGTTTTATTCTAATTTAGAATCAAGGATTTAAAATGCATTTCTTAATTGTCTTATAGCGCAGAATACTGAGAGCGTATCCTGCTTGCTCAATGCGGCCTGATGTGTGGCGGCGGACTGGATGGCGACACTGTCGCAACGCAGGAAAGGATTGGTGGCCAATTCGAGGCCGATGGTGGTCGGTAAGGTAGGCTGGCCTGCAGCCACAAGGCGTTCTACATCGCTTTCCCGCTGCTGAAGTTTAGGGTTGTCCGGGTCGAGCATGCGTGCGAAGCGGATGTTGTGGCGGGTGTATTCATGGGTACAGTAAACCCGTGTTTCGGGAGGCAGCGCGGCCAGCCGCTGCAGGGAGTGATAGAGCTGTCCGCAGCTGCCTTCGAACAAGCGACCGCAGCCGCAGCTGAACAGTGTGTCGCCACAGAACAGGGAATTTGCGCCATAATAAACCACGTGTCCCAGCGTGTGCCCGGGCGTTTCCATGACGTTCAGGCTGAGGCTGAGAGCATCCAGTTCGACGATGTCATCCTCACCCACGGGTTCGTGCCTGAAAGTGTATTGCTCCCGATGCGGTGCATACACTTTTGCCGTGGGATAGGCGTGGATCAGTTCCTGAATGCCGCCGATATGGTCATCGTGATGGTGCGTCACTAGAATCGCATCGAGCGTCAGGTTTGCGGCTTGCAGCGTGGATATGACGGGAGCCGCATCGCCTGGGTCCACCACGGCGGCGTGGTTGCCACGGCGGATGAGCCAGATATAGTTGTCCCGGAAAGCCGGGATTGGATTAACCTCGAACATGGGCGACATTTTGCCAACATACACCGAACAATCCTGGCTGCAAACCCCGCTTGGCGAGTATCTGCTGGAGCAGGAGCAATCCTTGTTCGATAGCGCGGTGAGCGATCTTTTCGGCTTCAATGCCTTGCAGATCGGCTTGCCCGAGGTCGACTTCCTGCGCAATTGCCGGATACCGTTTCGACTGCGTGCTGCGTCGCAAGGTAATGTCATGTTGCGCTGCGATGCGGTGCAATTTCCTTTTGCGACCTCCAGTGCCGACCTGATGCTGCTCCCGCATGTGCTGGAGTTTTCACCCAATCCGCACGACACCCTGCGGGAAGCTGAGCGCGTTCTGGTGCCCGAAGGGCACCTGATAGTCAGCGGCTTCAATCCGCTGAGTCTGTGGGGTGCGCGCCGTTTGTTCAATCAGGACAAGTCGTTTCCGTGGCAGGGCAAGTATGTCTCCTTGCAGCGCATCAAGGACTGGATGGCACTGCTGGGTTTCGAAGTGGTCGCCGGACGCATGGGGTGCTATGCGCCGCCGGTGCGAAAGCCGACATGGTTGCAACGTTGCCGCTTCATGGACGGTGCAGGGGACCGCTGGTGGCCCATGCTGGGAGGCGTATATTTTCTCGTGGCGAAGAAGCGTGTCATGGGCGCGCGACTGATTCGTCCGAACTGGAATGGAGCCCGTGTTAGCCAGGTGCTCATGCCAAAACCAACACAAAAAACGGAATATCAGAAAAGTGAATATGGAAACTAAAGTCGAAATCTATGCCGACGGCGCATGCAAAGGCAATCCAGGTCCCGGCGGCTGGGGGGCCTGGCTAAGCTTCGGCGGCAAGGAAAAGGAACTGTGCGGCGGCGAAATGCTGACGACCAACAATCGCATGGAGCTGCTTGCGGTGATCCGTGCCCTGGAGGCTCTGACGCGTAATTGCGAGGTGCGTGTGCACACCGATTCGCAGTACGTGCAAAAAGGCATCAGCGAATGGATACATGGCTGGAAAAAGCGCGGCTGGAAAACCGCGGACAAGAAGCCGGTCAAGAACGACGACCTGTGGCGTCAACTGGATGAATTGGCGCAGCAGCATCGTGTGGAGTGGGTGTGGGTGCGCGGTCATGCCGGCGATGTCGGCAACGAGCGAGCCGATATGCTGGCCAATCGCGGAGTGGAACAACTGTTGGCGAAGGCGGTAGCGTAATGCGTCAGATTTTCCTCGATACCGAAACCACCGGCCTTGATCCCGCCCAGGGGCATCGCATCATCGAAATCGCCGCCGTGGAAGTCATCAATCGCCG
>CAMLME010000144.1 GCA_946481235.1 uncultured Methylobacillus sp.
AGCTTGTCCAGCATCGGCAGCAGCACGGTATCGCGCGCAGACTTCAGCATCAGCGCATGCGACAGATTGTTGATGTCTTCCGAGGTGCAGGCGAAGTGGATGAACTCGCTCGCCTTGCGGATTTCATGGTTACCGTAGAAACGTTCCTTCAGCCAGTATTCCAGCGCCTTCACGTCGTGGTTGGTGCGGGATTCGATGGCCTTGACTTCGGCTGCTTCGGTTTCACCGAACCCGGCAATCGCGTCATCAAGTTCCTTGACGGTGGATGCCGAGAATTCCGCGACCTCCGCGATGGCCGGATCAGCCGCCAACGCTTTCAGCCACTCAACTTCGACCAATGCGCGATGGCGAATCAGGGCATATTCGCTGAAGCAGGGGCGCAGTGCATCGAGTTTGGATTGATAGCGGCCGTCGAGTGGGGAAAGTGCGTTGAGTGCGGTGAGGTCCATGGGGGAAATCTAGGGGTGTTTGAAGTAATTCATTATTTTACCTTTTCAAGCCAACTTTTGTCTTGGAGATTGCGATTGAACTGATATGCAGTCGGCACTGGATTTATCAGAATTTGCTTATATAATGGAATCATGTTCGCCAAGAATTTTCTGCTGCTGCTTGCGCTTATTTCGTCTTCTGCCTGGGCGGAGGAGTCGTTTTCGTCGGCGGCAAGTGTCGAGGACAACATCCGCAACATGGACAAGGATCGCGACGGCATGGTCTCGATCAGCGAAATCCGGGCGTACCTCGAGGCACAGAACGGCAAAGGCTATCGACGCGAACTGCTTGACGAAATGACTGCCAAGGCTGACGCCAAGAGTTGCGCCTCGCCTTTCAGTCGGTCGTTTTACTGAGCTCCTCTGCTTTATTCATGAAGCCTGTCATTTCTACCGCCGGTATGGCATGGCTGTACAGGTAACCTTGCACCTGATCACATCCTTCCCGCTGTAGATATTCCACCTGCTCATGGGTTTCCACGCCTTCGGCAATGATTTTGAGTTTCAGGCTGTGTCCGAGCTGGATGACGGAATGGACGATAGCCGCATCATCCGAATCGATCGTCATATTGCGCACGAAAGATTGATCGATCTTGAGTTTGTCGACGGCGAACCGTTTCAGATAGGCCAGGCTGGAATAACCGGTACCAAAATCGTCGATGGATAGTCCAACGCCTAACTTCTTGAGGTTTCGGATAAGCTCCAGCACATATTCGACATTCTGGATGAGGATGGATTCGGTCAGTTCCAGTTCTAGCCATTCCGGGGACAATCGCGAAGCTTCAAGTACCTCTGCGATGGTTTCAACGATGCTCCCGCGCCGGAATTGCAATGCAGACAAATTGACGGCGATCACAAAAGGCTCGTAGCCCTCATCCTGCCAGCGCCGGTTCTGGCGGCAGGCCTCGTGCAAAACCCATTCGCCCAAAGGCATGATGAGACCGCAATCTTCAGCCGCCGGAATGAACTTTGCCGGAGGTACCAGTCCGAGTTCCGGACTATTCCAGCGTATCAATGCCTCGACGCCGCTCATTTTGCCGCTCGCCAGTTCGAATTGCGGCTGGTAATGCAGCACGAACTCATGCTCTTTCAATGCCTGATGCAGGTTGTTCTGTAATTGCATCCGCTCCAGGGCACGAATATTCATTTGCTCGGTATAGAAACGGTAGGTATTGCGGCCGCAATCCTTGGCGTAGTACATCGCCGCATCCGCCAACTTCAACAAGGTATCGAAGTCGGTGCCGTCATCGGGATAAAGAGCGATGCCGATGCTGAATGACGTACCCAGGATGTGTCCGCCAATATCAAACGGGGTTGCCAGGTTTTCGAGCACTTTCTGGGCAATCGCGGCAATCATGCCGATGTTCTGCATGTCGGTAAGCAGAATCACGAACTCGTCGCCGCCAAGGCGGCTGATCGTATCGGTGTCCCGGACGCAATCGCCGAGTCTTTCGGCTACACCAAGCAATAACTGGTCGCCAATTTCGTGCCCGAGCGTATCGTTGACGTTCTTGAATTGATCCAGATCGAGAAACAGCAAGGCCGTCGTGGTTTTGTTGCGCAAGGAAGTGGCCGCGGATTTATCGAAGCGGTCGCGCAGCAGCAGGCGATTCGGCAGCCGGGTCAAGGGGTCGTGATAAGCCAGGAATTCCAGCTGCTGCTCGGTTTCCTTGCGCTGGGTGATGTCGGAAAAGATGGCGATGTGATGCGTAACTTTGCCGCCCTGGTCGCGCACCATGCTGATGTCCAGCCATTCCGGATAGATGCGGCCGCTTTTATCACGGTTCCATATTTCTCCCCGCCATGAGCCTTCCACTTCCAGCTGATGCCAGAGCATATGATAGAACTCTTTGCTTTGGCGTCCGGACGAAAGCAGGCGCGGATTCTTTCCGATTACTTCCTCGGCGGTATACCCCGTCACCTCGGTGAATGCCCGGTTAACCGAGAGTATGCTGTTGTCCGCATCGGTGATTACGACAGCTTCGCGACTGTTTAGCAGCACCTGGGCCGCGAGCTTCAACTTCTCTTCAGCCTGGGTTTTTTCCGTCACATCTCGACCTAGGACAACAAGTAACCGTCGGCTTCCATCGATGTTGAAAATGGGTGATTTGATGACTTCGAAAATGCGGAGTCCGCTGACGGCAGTCTGAGCAACTTCGGTGAAGTGACTGGGCTTGCCGGCTTTCCAGGCTATCTCGTCCGACTCCATGCAGGCTTGAAAATGTGCAAGATGATCCGGTGACATCAATGCGGCAAGTTCATTATCCGTTTTGTTCTGCCAGGTCTTTCCTTGCAAATCGTAAAGATCGAGTCCTGCCTGATTCAATACCTGCCAACGACCGAAACCGTCTTTCACTGCAATGAAATCCGGAGATGCGTCGATCAGCGCCTGAAAGCTTTCTTCACAAAGACAATCCCGTTGGCTCGTGATGGCGCCAACGAACCGGTAGCCGCGCCCATATTCGGTTTTGATGAGGGCATCGGCCCCGTTGCTGGCTTTTCGAAAGCGTGCCTTGATGACCGAAATGCAGCGCGCAATGCTTTCGTCCGACGTAGGTGCACCATTCCATACCGAATCGATCAGTTCTTCCTTGGAGACCAGCTCGCCTGCACATTTGACCAGATAAGTTAAAACCGCTAATTCTTTTGGGTATAGGGCCAATTCCTGCCCTTGATAGAAAACGCCAGAATCATTGTCCAGATGGAATCCATTGAAGCTTGCCTGGAATTTTATTTTCACCTTGTATTCCTTTACTTGAGGTGCTGCTCGGAGCTGGCGGCCACGTTCTCAGCACAGCCATGCATCCGAAATTCATTCTCCACTAACAAGCTTATTCCAATCTTTATTGAATCTTGATAGGAATTGCCGCCTCTCTAGATTAGGCTTTATTGGCGCTTGAATAAATGGAAGAACTGCTACAGGTTATGGTGTTCCTGCATGCTTAAACCCTCTGAAATAGGCTCCGGAGGCGCGCTCTCCGCTATAATTGAAGTTTCGCCCTCGCTGGAATTGAAACCATGTTGAATGCCTATCGTGACCATGTCGCCGAGCGTGCCGTGCTTGGTCTCCCTCCACTTCCCCTGTCCGCCGAGCAGACCGCCGAACTGGTCGTATTGCTCAAACACCCACTTGCCGGAGAAGAAAGCACACTGCTGGAACTGCTGGAAAACCGCGTTCCGGCCGGGGTGGACCAGGCGGCCTATGTGAAGGCCGCTTTCCTGTCCGATATTGCGCTGGGCAACGCCTCATCTCCGCTGGTTACGCCGGTCAAGGCCGTGCAATTGCTGGGCACCATGCTCGGCGGCTACAACGTGCAGGCGCTGGTGGCGCTGCTCGATTCGCCGCTGGGCGAGGAAGCCGCCAACGCACTGAAGTACACCACATTGATGTTCGATGCCTTCCACGACGTGCAGGAGAAGATGAAGGCCGGCAATGCCCATGCGAAGCGCCTGATCGAATCCTGGGCAGAGGCCGAGTGGTTCACCGCACGCAAGGCGCTGCCGCAGGAAATCCGTGCAGTTGTATTCAAGGTGCCGGGCGAAACCAATACCGACGACCTCTCGCCGGCGCAGGAAGCCTGGTCGCGTCCGGATATTCCGCTGCACGCCAAGGCCATGCTGGTTTCCAAGATGCCGGACGGCCTGAATACAATTGAAACGCTGAAACAGAAGGGGCTGCCGCTGGCCTACGTCGGCGACGTGGTCGGTACCGGCTCTTCGCGCAAATCCGCGATCAACTCCGTGCAATGGCATATGGGCGAAGACATTCCGTTCATTCCCAACAAGCGTACCGGCGGCATCGTGCTGGGCGGCAAGATTGCGCCTATTTTCTTCAATACCGCCGAGGACTCCGGCGCATTGCCGATCCAGTGCGATGTGAACCAGATGAACACCGGCGACGTGATCGTCATCCATCCGTTCGCCGGAAAGATCACCAACGAAGCGGGCGAAACCATCAGCACCTTCGAACTGGCGCCTTTGACGATGCCGGACGAAGTGCGTGCCGGCGGTCGTATTCCGTTGATCATCGGCCGCGGGCTTACTACCAAGGCTTGCGAAGCGCTGGGATTGCCCCCGTCTAAATTATTTATCACGGCGATCGCTCCCAAGGACACTGGCAAGGGCTACACGCAGGCACAGAAAATGGTCGGCCGCGCCTGTGGCGTCGAGGGTGTCCGCCCTGGCACGTATTGCGAACCCAAGATTACGACGGTCGGTTCGCAGGACACCACTGGTGCGATGACCCGCGACGAACTGAAAGAACTCGCTTGCCTCGGCTTCTCGGCAGACCTGGTGATGCAGAGCTTCTGCCATACCGCCGCTTATCCGAAGCCGGTCGATATCAAGCTGCAGCACTCGCTGCCGGAATTCATGTCCAGCCGCGGCGGCGTTTCCCTGCGTCCCGGCGACGG
>CAMLME010000145.1 GCA_946481235.1 uncultured Methylobacillus sp.
AAGTGTTGGCGCGCCTTGCCGATAATCGCTACGGCGATATTCCCGTGGCCGTCAACCTGTTCCCGGCCAGCCTGCAGAATGCAGAATTCGTCAGCTGGTTATGCGACCGATTGGCACAATCGCCTGCTGCTGCGTCCAAGCTACTGATCGAAGTCTCCGAATACGGCATGATTGAAAACGTCGATGCGCTGCGCGATTTTATCGCTCGCGTGGCCGCGCACGGCGCACATGTCGGTCTTGACCACTTCGGCCGCGGCTTCTCCTCATTTGGCTATCTCAGCACACTCAAACTCGACTACATCAAGATTGACGGCAGCTACGTGCGGGGCATCCTGGATAACAAGGACAACCAGTTCTTTATTGAGTCCGTGATCAAGGTGGCGCATGGATTGGAGATCAAGGTGTTTGCGGTTTCAGTGGAAAGCCAGGAAGAACTGAGTTTGTTGAGTGGATTGGGATTGGATGGGGTGCAGGGGTATGGCGTGGGAAGGCCAGAGGAGAGGTAATTCTGGTTTACAAGCCAGGTAATAAAAAAGCCGGCATTGCCGGCTTTTTTATTGATACATCGCAAATCATGCTCAGGCATGAAGAAAATCATATTGCGAGGCCCTTTTGGATTCGACAGCATTGGTCTTGTGAGACGGCATTGTGACGATAACAGGCCAACGGCGCGCCCAGCCATACTGCTCCGGTGGAGTCGTGGTCACAATGTAAAGTCGACAGTCCAATTCCCGGCATGCCATCATGCCTCGTATTCCTGCCCCAGGCTCAAGTGGAAACCATTCCGCCTTTCCGTGATCGTTGCGAACCATGAAACGGTCGGCAGGAATCACGACTTCTTTGGGGCGCCATGGTCTCCAAGACCTGGTCTTCAACTCGTCGGGATGGACCCAGCCCCCGTGCGGGTAACAGTCCCCTTCGCGGCGTTCTCCCCAGATGACCCAATTGATTTCTTCGTCAGCATGAATGATTGGCAAAAGGTCACGGGCTTTGCCGAAGATAATCTGTTTGCCTTCAATTTCGATACCGTCGCACATTATGATTTACGAGCGCGTTAAACATATTGGTTAGGCTCTTGGTCCTCAGGCTGGTTCTCCCTCCTACAGAGAATCAGAGATATCCGACAGTTTTTCCTAGCGTTCCCGCAGCGCCTCGTACTTCGCCTTCAACACCGGCTTCATCAGGTACTGCAAGACTGTCTTCTTGCCTGTTTTGATGTGAACGGTGGAGACCATGCCGGGGATGATGGGCAATGTTTTGTGCGTGCCGGTGAATGTGCTGCTCGTGGTGCGTACCTGCACCAGGTAGTAGCTCTCGCTCTTGCCGTTCTTTTCTTCGGTGATCGTGTCGGCACTGATGCTCTCGACACGGGCTTCCAGGCCGCCGTAGATTGAGAAGTCGTATGCCGTCAATTTGGCCATGGCTTCCTGCCCTGGATGTATGAAACCCACGTCGGAAGGACGGACCTTGGTTTCGATCAGGAAAGTATCTTCTATCGGTACCACTTCCATGATCTCCATGCCTGGCTGCAGGACGCCGCCCAGCGTGTTCACCTTGATCTGCTTGACGATGCCGGTGACAGGTGAGCGCACGGAAGTACGAGCCAGACGGTCCTCGGCGGCCACGTTGCTGGCGCTGGTTCCTGCGAGTTCAGCACTGGCGAGGCTGGCTTCGGAGGCGGATTCGGAGCGGAACTTCGCCCACGCGGCATCGACCTTGGTGCTGGCTTCGACGGCGGCCTGCTCCAAACGCGGCAGCGATAAACGAGTCGATTCCTTTTCGCCCTTGAGATCGCTTAGTTGGCGTTCTAGGCGAAGAATTTCCACCTCGGACATGACGCCTTGTTGCGCGAGGGGACGGCTGATTTTCAACTCACGCTCAATCAGGGAGTAGCTTTCATCGAGCTGTTTCAGCTTGGCCTTCGTTTCCTGCAGTTCCTGACGGCGCTGGCTGGCTTGCTGGCTCAGCACGCTCACCGACGTCTGCATTTCACGCTGGCGCGAAATATAGAGCTGGCGCTCGTCCTCGGCCAATGCAGGGTTGGATTTGACCAACTCCGCGGGTAATTGCATTGGTCGACCGGAGGCTTCGGCGTTCAGGCGCGCGACCTTGGCGAGCAATGCATCACGCTTGGCCTTGGTTTCACCCAATGACGACGAGAAGCGGGTTTCGTCCAGACGCACGATGATGTCGCCCTTGCGTACCATGTCACCGACTTTGACTGGAATGCTGGAGATGATGCCGCCTTCCATGTTCTGGATAACCTGCACCTGGCTGGAAGGGATGACCTTGCCTTCGCCCACTGTCACTTCGTCGATCTCGGCGAAAAATGCCCAGACGAAAAAAGCCACGAGGAACGCAATGAAGCCATACAAAATATACGAGCCGAAGCGCGGCGTTTCCTGGAACAGGGCAGCGGTACTGTCCTGCATCAGTTCGATGTCGGCCCTGGAAACCCCTCCGGCAGAAGCCGACTTTTCCGGAAGCACCTTGTCTTTAGCGATCGTTTTAAGTTTTTGCAACATGCAGTTTGCCTCCAGAAAGCGCTTCCAGTACCTGTTCCTTCGGTCCATCCGCAATAATGCGGCCGCCATCGACGACAATCAGCCGGCTGACCAGCGACAACATGGAGGCGCGATGCGTAACCAGCAGCAGTGTCTTGCCTTCGAGGTGCTGGCCGAGCCGGGCTTTGAGGTTTTCTTCGGAACGGTTGTCTAGCGAGTTGCTGGGTTCATCAAGGATCATCATTACGGGATCGAGCAATAGAGCCCGCGCTACAGCGATAGATTGTCGCTGGCCGCCGGACAGGCCTTCACCGCGTTCGCCTACCGGCATGTCGAAGCCGAGTGGGTGCCGGTTTACGAATTCGGTGACGCCGGCGATTTCGGCTGCATTCAGCATCGCGCGGTCATCCACGTAGGGGGCGCCAAACACGATGTTATTCCTGACCGTACCGTAGAACAGCATTGGGTCTTGCGGCACATAGGCTATGTTGCGGCGAAGGTCGGCGGGGTCGATCTGCTGCAAATCCACGCCGTCGATCCATACCGAGCCGGTGGTCGGCTGATAAAGGCCCATGATCAGTTTTTCGATGGTCGTCTTGCCGGAACCGATGCGGCCGATGATGCCGACGCGCTCGCCGGCAGCAACCCGGAAGGAAATATTCTGCAATGCGGCGATGGGCTGCTCGGGGTAGTTGAAGGAAACATCCTTGAACTCGATGGTGCCCTTGAAATCCGCGCGGTGCACAAAGCTCTTGCCTTGCTCGCGCTCCATCGGCAGGGCCATCATGCGATTGATGCCGTCCAGCGCGGCACGCGCATGGTGGTAACGCGTAATCAGGCCGGCCACCTGCGACAGCGGTGCCAGCGCACGCCCTGTCAGCATGGTGCAGGCGACCAGCGCGCCGACCGACAACTCGCGTTCGGAAATCAGGTACACGCCAACGATGACCACGCCGACGCTCGCCATCTGTTGCAGGAAAGTGGCGGTATTGACGTTGGCGGCCGACAGCAGGCGCGCCTTGAGACTGAGCTTGCCGAGATGACCGATCAGTTGTTCCCAGCGGCGTTGCATCGGGCCTTCGGCGCCGATGGCCTTGAGTGTTTCCAGTCCGGTCAGGCTTTCGATCAGGGTCGATTGGCGCTGCGAAGATGTGCGGAAAGTTTCGTTGATCACGGCTGCCAGCGGTTTTTGCAGCAAGAAAGAGGACAGCAGGATCAGTGGCACCGCGACGATGGCAGGAATTGCGGCCATGCCGCCTATCCACCAGATCAGCACCAGGAACAGGATCAGGAAGGGCAGGTCGACCAGCGTGGTGATCGTGGCCGAGGTGATGAATTCGCGGAAGGATTCGAATTCCTGCAGGCTGCTGGCGAACGCGCCGACGGAAGGCGGCCGGGCTTCCATGCGGATACCCATCACCTTTTCAAAAATATTCGACGACAGGATGACATCGATCTTCTTGCCGGCGATATCGATGAAATAGCCGCGCAGGCCACGCATGACAAAGTCGAATATATAGACCACCCCGACACCGATAGCCAGCACCCACAGCGTTTCGAGCGTGTTATTGGGTACGACGCGATCATAGACGTTCATGATGAACAGCGGCATCACCAGTGCGAACATGTTGATCAGCAGCGAAGCGACCAGGACTTCGCTATAGATCGGCCACGACATTTTGACCGTATCCCAGAACCAGTGTTTGGGCTTGGGGATGAAGCTCGTCTCAGCGCGCTTGTCGAACCGGAAGGCCGGTTTCACGAAAATGGCAAAACCGGTATAGCGTTCTTCGAGTTCTTTCAGCGCGATATCGGCTTCGCCGGCACCGGCTTCCGGGAAAACGACTTTGGCGGTTCCATCGTGCTTTTCGAGCAGGATGCAGGCCTGGCCATCTTGCAGCAGCAGTACGGTCGGCAGGGTCAGGTTGCTGATGGTGTCCAGCTTGCGCTTGATGATCTGGGCGCTGATGTCGGCGCGGGCGGCGGCGCGAACGAATAATTCAGGAGTCAGGCGAGAAGAAACGAGCGGCAGGCCGGCAGTCAGTGACTGTAATGAAAACGGGCGGTGCTGCATCCGTGTAAGCAGTACCAGGCAGTTTGCCAATGGATCGTCGGGAAGCAAGGCTTCCTTGGGAATGTCCCATGCGGGTTTCGTGGAAGTACCTGCTTTGGCGGTCATATCGATCCTCGTAAGCGCTTATGCAAATGCGAGGCCGATTCTAGCACGCAAAGGCCCCGGAAATACTGCCTTGATGTTGAAAAACAAGCGGTTGACGGAACTTTTTCATGCCTTTGTAATCACCGCTTCGATTCCAGTTCCTCCCAGCGCAGCATGACTTGTTCCAACTCGGTGTCGATAGCGGCCAATCGTGTTTGCAGCACCTTCGCCCG
>CAMLME010000146.1 GCA_946481235.1 uncultured Methylobacillus sp.
GTGGTCAGCGGGCCCTTGATGGAGATGACGTATTCGCGTACGGCTTGCAGTGTCTCGTCCGGCAGCCATGCATTTTCGCCGTAAACCTTCAGTGACTTCTCACCGGCGTAGACTTCCATCCAGGCGATGGAACGCTTGCCGCCGTAGGCCTTTTCAACTGCCGCATCCACGACGCGCTTCATCGGGGGCGTAATATCGACACCGATGCCATCGCCTTCGATAAATGGGATAATCGGGCGGTCGGGTACGTTGAGGCTGTTGTCGGCATTGACGGTAATCTTTTGCCCGTCAACGGGTACGCTGATTTTCTGCGACATCAATAAACTCCTGGATTCAAGATTTGGAATGCTGATCCTGTTCAACAAACCCTATGGGGTTATCTGCCAGTTTAGCGAGCATGAAAAGCACCCGACCCTGAAGGATTACATTCCGGTTCCAGGGGTGTATGCAGCGGGGCGGCTCGATACCGACAGCGAGGGATTGCTTATTTTAACCGATGATGGCGCGCTGCAACACCGCATTGCGCATCCGCGACACAAGGAAGACAAGACCTACTGGGTGCAGGTGGAGGGTATTCCTGAGGATCGTCAGCTAGAACCGTTGCGGCGTGGCGTCGATCTCGGCGACTTCGTGACCCGTCCTGCCAAAGTGCGCCAGATCGATGAGCCGACCGGATTGTGGGCACGTATTCCGCCCATCCGCGAAAGAAAAGCCATTCCGACCTCCTGGCTGGAAGTGATTATCAGCGAGGGCAAGAATCGCCAGGTGAGGCGCATGACGGCCAAGGTCGGCTTGCCGACGCTGCGTCTGATACGCGCCAGTATCGGCAAACATCATCTGGAAAATTTACAGCCGGGCGAGTGGCGAAAAATCGATACGCCAGCGCAAACACCTCTTTATCGTAAGTCCTGATTAGGAAGAATAATGAAACCTGTCGCGATATTCCGCCATGCTCCAACTGAAGGCCCCGGCTATTTCGCCGATTTTCTCGACCAGAAAACCATTCCGTGGCAACTTATCCGAATTGACCAGGGCGATACATTGCCGGCGACCGCTGAAGACTTCAGCGGGCTGGTGTTCATGGGTGGGCCGATGAGCGTGAATGACGATCTGCCGTGGATACCTCCTGTGTTGTCCTTGATCAGGGAGGCCATGGCCAAGGATATTCCCGTGCTTGGCCACTGTCTCGGCGGGCAGTTGATGGCCAAGGCCATGGGCGGCACCGTGGGACGTAATCCGGTCAAGGAAATCGGCTGGGGCGAGTTGACTGTCCCGAATGATGACGAAGCACGCCGTTGGTTCGGTGCTACCCAGCATTTCCTTGGCTTTCATTGGCATGGCGAGACATTCACCATTCCGCCCGGCGCTATGCCCGTACTTTCCAGCGCGTACTGCGCGAATCAGGCATTCACGATGGACAAGCATCTCGGGTTTCAGTGCCATATCGAAATGACGGCGGAGATGGTGCGTACCTGGTGTGATGTCGGTGCGGAGGAAGTGGAGGCGTCTGCTTCCAGCCCCGGTGTGCAGCCTATTGCTGAAATTGTGGCGCAGTTGGATACGCGCATCCCGGAACTGAACGCCATAGCGGCTTCGGTGTACGAAGTCTGGATACGCGGCCTCAAGGGGTGAGGCCGGGCATGTGGTAAAATTCAGGCAAATTTCTTGGTGAATCCTTATGTCCGGTAATACCTTAGGCAAACTTTTCTGTGTTTCCTCTTTTGGCGAAAGCCATGGCCCGGCCATTGGCTGCGTGGTGGATGGTTGTCCTCCTGGGCTCGCTCTGGATGCGTCCGATATTCAGGTGGAACTTGATAAGCGCAAGCCTGGAACTTCACGCTTCGTCACGCAACGGCAGGAACCCGATACCGTGGAAATCCTTTCGGGAGTATTCGAAGGTAAAACCACCGGTACCCCGATTGCGTTGCTGATCCGCAACCAGGATCAGCGTAGCCAGGATTACGGCAAGATCGCCGATACATTCCGCCCCGGCCATGCCGATTACACCTACTGGCAGAAATATGGCATACGCGATTACCGTGGTGGCGGTCGTTCTTCCGCTCGCGAAACGGCAGTGCGCGTTGCCGCGGCGGCGATTGCCCGAAAATGGTTGAAGGAGCGCTACGGTGTGACTGTGCGCGGTTACATGAGCCAGATCGGCGAAATGGAGATTCCGTTCCGTTCTTGGGAGGATGTTGGCAACAATGCTTTCTTTGCGGCCGATAGCAGCCTGGCGCCGCAACTGGAAGCCTATATGGAAGATATCCGTGCGGCGCGCGATTCCATTGGCGCCAAGATTACTGTGGTCGCGGAAAATGTCCCAGTGGGTTGGGGTGAGCCAGTCTATGACCGACTGGATGCCGAGATTGCCTATGCCATGATGGGGATCAATGCCGCCAAGGGTGTCGAGATTGGTTCAGGCTTCGCCAGCATTGCGCAAAAAGGTTCCGAGCATTGTGATGAGTTGACGCCACAAGGATTTGCTTCCAACCATGCCGGCGGGATACTGGGCGGGATTTCCACCGGCCAGAACATCGTCGCGCATGTTGCTTTCAAGCCGACTTCCAGCATTCCGCAAGAACGCCGCTCCATCGACAAGGCCGGCAATCCAGTGATGATGCAGACTACTGGCCGCCATGATCCCTGCGTTGGCATCCGTGCGACGCCCATCGTCGAGGCAATGCTGGCGCTGGTGCTGATGGACCACGCATTGCGGCATCGCGCCCAGTGCGCAGATGTGGTCACTACGACACCGAAAATTCCCGGTAGCGTCTGACGCCTTCCATACAAAGCCGGCTTTTGGCCGGTTTTTTGTTTTTCGGCTTGCGTAGAATAGAGCGATGATCAGCCTTCCTTATTGGCGCCTTTCCGGGTTTTATTTTTTCTATTTCGCCTTTGTGGGGGCGTTTACGCCGTTCTGGGGTCTTTATCTCCAGTCGCTTGAGTTCAATGCTTTCCAGATAGGTGTCCTGATGTCCCTCCTGCAGGTTACGCGGATATTTGCGCCTAACCTGTGGGGCTGGCTGGCCGACCATACGGGGCGCCGCGTCGCCGTCGTGCAATTGGCGGCACTGCTGAGTCTGCTGTTTTATCTGGGCGTATTCATCGGCGACAGCTTTGCCTGGATGTTTGCCGTCATGGTGCTGATGAGCCTATTCTGGAGCGCTTCCTTGCCGCTGGTCGAAGCGATTACGCTAGGACATCTGGGCGTGGGCGGCGAAGGTTATGGGCGGATTCGGCTGTGGGGGTCTATCGGTTTCATTATCGCGGTCATTGCCTTGGGTTACGTGCTGGACTATGCGCCGGTACGTGCTTTGCTATGGATTGTTCTCGGCCTCAAAGTCGGCATTCTTTTATTTTCGCGCAAGATTCCGGAGCCGAAAATCATTCCTCATCATACCGACGATCAACCGGTCTGGAATATCCTGCGCCGTCCGGACGTCGCGGCTTTCTTGGTGGCTTGTTTCCTGATGGCGGCTGCACATGGCGTCTATTACACGTTTTACTCGATTTATCTGGTCGAGCATGGCTATAGCAAAAGCGTCGTAGGCTGGTTGTGGGCGCTGGGCGTGATATGCGAAGTGCTGGTTTTTCTGTGGATGCCTCGCATGGCGGCACGCTTCGGATTGTGGCATATCCTGCTGGTCAGTTTTGCATTGGCTGCGCTGCGTTTTTTCCTGATCGGTTGGGGTGTCGAGTTCATCCTGATCATCATATTCGCCCAAGTGTTACACGCAGCCAGCTTCGGTTCGTTCCACGCTTCAGCCGTGGCCTTGGTGCATCAATATTTCCGCGGCAAACACCAGGCCAAGGGGCAGGGTCTTTACACCAGTATATCCTTCGGGTTGGGCGGGACGATGGGTGGGTTAATGAGTGGCTATGCCTGGGACCCTTTAGGCGCGGGGTGGACTTTTACCTTGTCTGCACTGCTTGCCTTGGCCGGATATTTCGTCTTGTTGTGGCGTGCGCGGTATGCGCCATCGTCACCGGATGCGGTGTAAACTGACTCAAATTTTCGACGGAGAAATGCCGTGCGCGCCCTGTCCATTTTCCTGTGTCTGTTACTGCCATTTGCAGCGGCTGCCGAAACGCAAATCAACGTTGTTGGGTTATTTAGCGGCAAGGCGATCCTGTCCATCAATGGCGGTAAGCCTAGGACTTATTCCGTAGGTCAAGTAACAACCGAAGGGGTGAGGTTGATCGCTGCCGATAGCAACAAGGTAGTGCTCGAGGTGGAGGGAAAGCGGAAAGAGCTTGGCATGGGGCAGGGAGTTTCCATCGCTGGAGGAGGGGCTGCCGCGCAGATGGCAACCTTATATGCCAATAATGCCGGGCACTTTTTTGGGGATGGCTATATCAATGGCTTCCCGATTAAATTCCTGGTGGATACCGGGGCCACGAGCATTGCTATCAACAGTAAGGAAGCACGCAGGCTAGGGATAAGATATTTGGACGGTGATAGCGGCTTGGTCCAGACAGCAGGCGGTAACGTCAAGGCTTATCGCGTTAACTTGAATACCGTAAAAATTGGTGGAATTGTTATGCATCAGGTTGAGGCGCTGGTAGTGGAAGGCAATTCTCCAGAGATGGCGCTGTTTGGCATGAGCGCGCTTAACCGCCTGCAGATGGAACGCGACGGCATGGTACTTACCCTGACAAAAAAATACTAGGCAATAAAAAAGCGCGAAATACGCGCTTTTTTATTTTCAGGCCTGTTTCTTGTTACGCTCGATGAGCGCATACGCCGAATGGTTGTGGATCGACTCGAAATTTTCCGACTCCACAATGTAGGAATCGATGCGCTTTTCTGCATTCAATTGCGCAGCGACATCGCGCACCATATCCTCTACGAATTTCGGGTTGTCGTAGGCACGCTCGGTCACGAACTTTTC
>CAMLME010000147.1 GCA_946481235.1 uncultured Methylobacillus sp.
CCGAACATCGGGATACGTACCAACTGGTCACAGGTTTCCGCTGTCAGGCGACGCAAACCAGTGCCTTCGGCTCCCAGAATCATGGCCATGGCGCCAGGAAATTTTGCAGCGAACAGATCATCTTCGGCTTCAGCAACTGCGCCTACCAGCCAGACACCAGCATCTTTCAGCTCGCGCAAGGTACGTGCGAGGTTAGTCACTGCAATGAACGGAACAGTTTCCGCTGCACCGCAGGCAACCTTGCGCACGGTGGCGTTAAGGCCAGCCGCGCGATCCTTGGGCGCAATCACGGCATGCACGCCCATCGCATCAGCGACGCGCAGGCAGGCACCCAGATTGTGCGGATCTTCCACGCCGTCCAACACCAGGAAAAATGGCGGTTCGGCGAGATCGGATTCAAGGATGTCGTGGATGTCCTGGTAGGGCAACGGCGTATCCGCCACCCGCGCCAACACGCCCTGATGGCGGCCATTCGCGGCCAGGCCGTCAATGCGCTCCTTTTCCATTTGCATCACTCGGACGCCCTTCTCCTCTGCCAACTGCAGCAGATCCTGCATGCGGGCATCTTTGCGCGTCTTGTCCACGCACACTTCCTGCACGCTGGCGGGGTTCTGACGTATGCGGCTCAATACCGCGTGAAAGCCGAATACGATACGGGTGATGCTCATTTCTTTTGAGTGCCTTTCCTGCTACGGGTGGATTTGGATTTGCTTTTGCCGCGAGTACTGCTCGGCTCGCCCGTCCTGCCTTTGGACGATGTTGGCAGCGCGATCTTGGGACGTGCTCCGCCGCCGGTTTTGGCAGCCGGCTTTGCCCTCGATTTCGCAGCCGGTTTAATACCCGGCTTTGCCACGGGCTTCGCGGCCGGCATTTTGGCGGGTTTCTGCGTTGGCGTCGACACCGGCATCGCAGGCAGCTGATCCAGCACAAAATCGATCTTGCTGGTTTCCATGTCGACTCGCGCCACTTTAACGCGCAGACGGTCGCCCAGACGGTAGCGCACGCCGGTACGCTCGCCCGCCATTTCGTGCCGCATTGCGTCGAAGTTGAAATAGTCGTTGCCGAGTTCGGTGACATGCAGCAAACCTTCGACATACACTTCGTCCAGCGCCACGAACAAGCCGAAGCTGGTCACGCCCGCCACGGTGCCGTTGAAGGTCTCGCCCACCTTGTCCTGCATGTAGAAACACTTGAGCCAGGTTTCCACGTCGCGCGTGGCATCGTCGGCACGTCGCTCAGTCAGCGAGCAATGCATGCCCAGAGCATGCCAGTCGCCCGCCTTGTACTTCCTGTCCTCGAGCACCGCATTGATCGCACGATGGATCAGCAAGTCGGGATAGCGGCGAATCGGCGAGGTGAAGTGGGTGTAGTGTTCGTAAGCCAGACCGAAGTGCCCGACATTGTCCGGACTGTAGACGGCCTGTTGCATCGAGCGCAGCAGCACGGTCTGCAATAGCTGCTCGTCCGGGCGTCCCTTGATGTGCTCGAGCAGTTTGCCGTAGTCCTTGGCATGCGGCGTATCGCCACCACCCAAGGCAAAACCGAATTCGGCCATGAAGCCACGCACTTTTTCCAGCTTTTCCGGGGTCGGGCCTTCATGGATACGATAAAGCGCAGGATGGCCGTGCTCTTTCAGGAAATCCGACGCGCAAACGTTGGCCGCCAGCATGCATTCCTCGATCAACCGGTGCGCATCATTGCGGACTACCGGCACGATGCGGTCGATCTTGCCCTGGTCATTGAACATCATCAGCGTTTCGGTGGTTTCGAACTCGATAGCGCCACGTACAGCACGCGCCGCTGCCAGCGTCTTGTAGAGCGCGTACAGGTTTTGTACGTGCGGCATCAGCCAGGCATACTCTTTCGCCGTCTCACCTTCCGGATTGAGGATCATCTCGGAAACCTTGGTGTAGGTCATCCGCGCCTTGGAACGCATCACCGATGGATAGAACTTGTAGCGCTTGATCTTGCCCTTGCCGTCGATCTGCATGTCGCACACCATGCACATCCGCTCGACGTCGGGATTCAATGAGCAAAGGCCATTGGAGAGCGCTTCCGGCAGCATCGGAATCACACGACGGGGGAAATAGACCGAGTTACCGCGGTCATAGGCGTCCTTGTCCAGCGCGTCGCCGGGCTGAACGTAATAGCTGACGTCGGCAATGGCCACCACCAGCCGCCAGCCCTTACCCTGGGGCTCGCAGAATACGGCATCGTCGAAGTCGCGCGCAGTTTCCCCGTCGATAGTGACCAGCGGCAGCTCGCGCAAGTCCACGCGACCAGCCCAATCGGATTTGCGCACCTTCTTGGGATAAGCTTCGGCCTGCTTTACCGCTTCGGGGTTGAACAAATACGGCAGTTGGTGCTTGCGCAGCGCGATTTCGATTTCCATGCCTGGGTCGGCATAGTTGCCCAGGATTTCCACGACCTTGCCGATCGGCTTGGCATAGGCGGAAGGCTGTTCGATCAGTTCGACCATCACCACCTGCCCGGCCTTGGCTTTCATATCCTGGCCCGGAGAAATCAGAATGTCCTGCGTAATGCGCCTATCCTCAGCCGCCACCAGCACGACGCCGCTTTCCACGATCAGCCGACCGACCAGGCGCTGGGTCTTGCGCTCCAGCACTTCTACGATCTTGCCTTCGGGACGTCCGCGCCTGTCGAGGCCGGACTGGCGTACCAGCACGCGGTCGCCATGCATGACTTGCGCCATTTCCTTGGGCGACAGGAAAAGATCGTCGCCGCCGGCGTCAGGAATCAGGAAACCGAAGCCGTCCGGATGCCCATGCACCTTGCCGGCAATCAGGTTTACCTTCTCCGCGATGCACAGCGCATCCTTGCGATTGCGGAAAATCTGGCCGTCGCGTTCCATCGCGCCGAGACGGCGATTGAATATGTCGCGCTCGCTCTTTCGGATATCCAGTAATTTATACAACCGCTCGACGGAAACCGGCGCCCCTTCATCTTCCATGATTTGCAAGATAAATTCCCTGCTGGGGAGTGGATTCTCATAATTGGCGGCCTCGCGGCCGGCATGCGGGTCTTTTGTTCGTTGTTTTTTGCTCGTTGACAAGTTCGAATTTTCCTCTAAAATGGCGGTCTTTTCGTTGCCCAGATGGCGAAATTGGTAGACGCGCTAGGTTCAGGTCCTAGTGGTGGAAACACTGTGGAGGTTCGAGTCCTCTTCTGGGCACCAGACAGCACTTCCTGAAGCCGCATCATGCAATTGCAGATGCGGTTTTTTGTTTTTTGCGTTTGCTCTTGCAAGCGAGAGTTCAAAGGCATGCGGACATTTTACCCTACTCGCTGTCGCGCACTCGTTGCTATTTGCACTGTCGTGAGACAGCTGCCCGCACAAATCCGTTTAATTCCGGCTAAAAAATCTCTTTCGCCATAGTGTCGGCACATTCCTACAAAAACTCGCGCGTCGTCCTATAAGCAAACTCCACGGTAATCCGATTCCGTCCGATCGCGCGCAAGGCAACAATAAATATGCTTGTGTCCGGGGAGTCGCCATCATGGACTGGGAAGAGATCATCGCATTCAGCGTCAACCCGTTGGAAATCGTATTGCGCGGAACGCTGATGTACTGGTTCCTGTTTGTGATATTTCGCTTCATACTGAGGCGCGATATTGGCAATGTCGGCCTCAGCGATTTCCTGTTCGTGGTCATCGTGGCAGATGCATCGCAGAGCGCGATGAGCGGAGACTCAAAAACAGTTGCAGACGGCTTCCTGCTCGTAGGAACGCTGGTCTTCTGGAATTTTTTCTTCGATTACGTCAGTTATAAATCCGCCTTCATTCGCCACATTACCGAGCCGCCATCGATACTGCTCGTCCGTGAGGGCAAATTGCTACTCCGCAATATGCGGCGCGAATACATCACAAGAACCGAGGTGCAAGCCAAAATGCGCGAACAGGGAATTGAGGATCTGAAAAAAATCAAGGAAATGCGGCTAGAATCGGACGGCACGATCAGCGTCATCCGCAGCGAGTAACGCGCATCCCATGATGGTACAACCCGATAGTTATGGTGCGCAGGACTTGTTGCGGCATGCGGATACGGCATTCTTCGCCATCCAGCTTTATGACGTGCAACTGCTGCTCGTCGCCACCGTTATCCTGGTGGCAGTCATTGTCCCACGGCTGACGACCAATCGTTTTCTTAGTGCGCCCATGGTCTTCATGCTGTTGGGCGTAGCCGTTTTTGCCTTGCCGGTGGATATCGACCTGCCCAATCTTGAGGAAGCTCACTGGCCGGAACGTCTCACCGAGATGGGCGTACTGATCGCATTGACGGCGGCCGGACTCAAGATCAACCAACCTTTCGCCTGGAAATCCTGGCAACTCAGCTGGCGCTTGCTGGCCTTTACCATGCCACTCACCATCGCCGGCACAGCGCTGCTGGGCTGGTGGGCGCTCGGCATGGTGCCCGCCACCGCGCTTCTGTTCGGCGCTGTCATTGCCCCAACCGACCCCGTATTGGCTTCCGAAGTGCAGACCACGGACCCCAGCTCGCCCGATTATTCCCGCTCCCGCGTCGCACTGACCACGGAGGCCGGCCTGAACGACGGCCTGGCTTTTCCGTTCACCAATCTCGCCATCGCCGTTGCGCTTGTAGGCACGGATCCCGCCAACTGGCTAGCCGGCTGGCTGGCGATGGACGTGGTTTATCGCATCGTCGCCGGCGCCTTGGTAGGCGCAGTGACTGGATGGCTGCTGGCAAAGGTGCTGTTCAGCCTCGCGTCTTCTGACTTTTTTACTACCGGCAGTATCGCACTCAGTCTCACGCTGATGCCTTACGCATTAGCGGAGCTCGCTGCCAGCTACGGCTTCATCAGCGTCTTCGTTGCGGCTTGCACGTTTCGCCAGCAGGAGTC